>CAZDGY010001098.1:0-2310 GCA_964504685.1 uncultured Kofleriaceae bacterium
CTCGGCGATGCGTTGCGCGCTGCGGAGCTCGTCGCGATGACCGCAGCGACCGGCGGCACGATCGAATCGTCACGCGGACCGCGCGTCGTCATGCCGGCTGGGCTCGGCGGGCTCGTGTCGATGATCGATCGGACGACCGAGCGCACGCCGGCGCGCGGCTTCACTCAGCCGATCGGCGCGCCGCGCATGCCGTTGCCGTTCGCCACCAGCGCTGCACCGACGACCGCCTTGGCCGCGACGACCGCCGCGAAGCCGGCCGCGCTCGGCCATGTCGCGTGGGCCGATCGCTGGCTCGCCCGGTTTGCCGGCGCTGCACCGCGCACGCTCGAGACGCTCGCCGGCGGTTCTGGGCTGTCGTCTGCGACGGCACTCGGCCTCGGCGGGACCGCAAGCCAGCTCGGTCTCGGCGCGACCCCATCGCCGCTCGCTCTCGGTGCGCTCGCCGCCGCTGCCCCGACTGCTGTGTTCGTCGCGCCCGATGCGCAGCCGACCCCCGCGCGGACCGTGCGGATCGCCGACGACGCCGAGACGCCCGACGACATGTTCGCCTCGATCTCGCAAGCCGCTGGCCGCGCGCGGATGCCGCAGCGTCCCGTTGCGACCACGCCGGTCGCCCCGATTTCGACGCCTACGCCTACGCAGCTGCCGACGATCTACGCAGCGTCGGCCGATCGCGCGACTCAAGCCGATGCGATCGCGCGCAGCGTTCCGAGCGCACCGGGCGCAGGCCTGTCGGCGCAACTCGCGTCGTCGCCGTTTGCGCCCGCGCTGCGCCACGTCCTGCCGATCGGCTCAGCTCCGAGCTTCGACGTGCGCGCGCTGTTCGGCCAAGAGCTGTCGGCGAGCTATCTCACCGGCTTCCTCGCACCTGCGACCGAGCTTGCCGCTGCCGACGCACCGACCGCGCGCAGCTGGGAAGCGACCTACGTCTCGAGCGCGGAGTCGGACGCGCCGGCTGCCGGCGTCGGCGATGTAGCCGGCCAGGCTCCGCCACTCGCCGCGCACGCCGAGGTCGATCACGCGCCGTTGCTCGCGCTGCATAGCGCGCTGCTCGCGTGGCAGGCGTCGCCCGCAGCGGCCGCCGCGGCATCGACGTCTGCGCCTGCTCCGACGGCCGCGCGCGCGATGCTCGACACGCTCACGCTGCCGATGACGGGCGATGGTCCGGATGCGGGCGGCTCGTGGGCGGCACCCGGGATGGTCGCCGACCGCGCCGCCGGTTATGCGATCGCGCACGAGCGCTCGACGTCGGATCTCGCGTTCGATTTCGTGATGCCCGAGCTCGTGCTCGCGGCGCGCGTCTACGGGCTCGGCCCGGCGGAAGCGGCGCAAGCCGCGCGGTTGTCGCTCGTGGGCCCCGGCCAGCTGTCCGCGATGGCGAGCACGGTCGACCGCACGTTCGTCGAGATGATGTCGCTCGACGCGCAGCGCCGCAGCGACAGCGCGATCACTGCGTACCCGACCGGCGATGTCGGCGAGCTGCACTCGCCCGAGGCGCAGCCGGCAACGACTGCGTTCGGCGTCGCACGCAGGATGCCGCGCGGCGCGTTCTTGTGGCCGGCGTCGACCGTCGGCGCGCTCGGCATGGCCGCAGCCGCACCAGACGGCGCGCACTCGATGTCGGTCGCGGCGCTCGAGTTGCTCGCCGCACAAGCGGTGGTCGAGCTCGGCACGTATCCGCGCCCGCTCGGTGCACCGGTCGACTCGACGGCTTCGACCGCCGCCGCGACCGCTTCGACCGCCGACGCGATGGCTCAATCCGGCGAAGCGACGGCTCTAACCGCTGGCGGCGCGACAGCGCTGGGCACCGGCGCAACGGCTCCAATCGCTGGTGCGACGGCGCAGGGCCCCGGGGCGAGCTCGCCGAGCACCATGTCGCCTCTCGCCGCCGGCGTGCTCGCGCGTGGCGGCGCTCGCCGAGAGCTCGCGGAAGCGGACGTCCTCGATGCCGCGGCGTCGCTCGTTCCGACCGGTCGGCGCGCGAAGTTCGAAGCGCTCTATCTCGCGCTAAGCCAATCGACCCTCGGGCGGTCGAGCGCACCGGCAGCTCGCGCCGCGCGCGCCCTCGCGTTGGCCGGACGGGGCGACGATGCGCTGTCGCCGCGCGAACGCGCCGCGATCGCATGGGACGTCCTGCCGGTCGTGATCGGCGTTGGCGACGAGCCGCTGTCGACCGGGCAGGCCGCCGAGCATAACGCTCGCGTCGCCGCCGCTGGCCGCAGTTCGATCGCGGATCGCCAGCGCAGCGGCTTCGAGCCGTCACTCGTGCGCGGCGAAGCGCTCGGTGCCGATGCGCGGCCCGGCCTCAGC
>CAZDGY010001099.1:0-2305 GCA_964504685.1 uncultured Kofleriaceae bacterium
GCGAGCGAGACCGCCATGAACGCGCCGGTCATCGCGAGGCTCACGCCGACGCCGACGTCGGCGATGCCGTAGAAGCTCCAGCGAAAGCCGCTGATCAGGTAGACCACGGGATTGAACAGCGTGACCTTCTGCCAGAACGGCGGCAGCATGTCGATCGAGTAGAACGCTCCGCCGAGGAACGTCAGCGGCGTGATGATCATCAACGGAATCGTCTGCAGCTTCTGGAAGCTATCGGCCCACAGGCCGATGATGAAACCGAACAAGCTGAACGTGACCGAGGTGAGCACGAGGAACGCGACCATCCACACCGGGTGCACGATCTCGTACGACACGAAACAGCGCGCGGTGACCAAGATCAGCACACCGAGCATTATCGACTTGCTCGCGGCAGCGCCGACGTAGCCGATCACGACTTCGATGAACGCGACCGGCGCCGATAGCAACTCGTAGATCGTGCCGGACCACTTCGGCAAAT
The DNA here is from genome assembly GCA_964504685.1 of uncultured Kofleriaceae bacterium. Taxonomy (GTDB): domain Bacteria; phylum Myxococcota_A; class Polyangia; order Haliangiales; family Haliangiaceae; genus JABFXX01. The sequence continues at coordinate 476 of CAZDGY010001099.1, forward strand.
AGATGCCAAACGACGCGTTCGAGATGCTCTCGCCGAGGAGCGACAACATCACGAGCCCCGGAATAATGAACGAGCCGTAGTTGACGCCGCCGACCGCACCCATCCGCGAGCCGATCGCGGAGCCAAACACGATGAAGTACAGGGATGTCGAGATCACCGGCGACAAAATGCTCTGGATCGCGGTGCGGAACGTGCGCGCCATCTCGAACCGATAGATCGCGCGGATCGCGGGGAAGTTCATCGCGTGCCTTTCACGAGGCCGACGAAGATGTCTTCGAGCGAGCTCTCCTTGGAGTGGAGGTCTTTGAAATCGATACCGAGCTCGCCGAGTTGCTTGAGCAGCGCCGCGATCCCGGTGTGCTCGCTCTGAACGTCGAACGTATACGTCAGCGTCGTGCCGTCGTCGGACAGCTCGAGCGGCTGCGTCGCGAGCGGCTCGGGCAGCTTGTCGAGCGGTTGCTGCAGCTGCAACGTCAGCTGGCGCTTGCCGAGTCGGCGGATCAATACGTCTTTGTCTTCGACGACGATCAGCTCGCCCTTGTTGATGACGCCGATCCGATCGGCCATCTCTTGCGCTTCCTCGATGTAGTGCGTCGTCAGGATGATCGTGACGCCGTTCTCGCGCAGCTCGCGGACCTGTTTCCACATCTCGTGGCGCAGCTCGACGTCGACGCCCGCAGTGGGCTCGTCGAGAAATAGGATCGTCGGCTCGTGCGACAACGCCTTCGCGATCAACACCCGTCGCTTCATGCCGCCGGACAGCGTCATGATCTTCGAGTCCTTCTTGTCCCACAGCGACAACGAGCGCAGCACCTTCTCGATGTGCGCCGGATTCTTCGTCTTGCCGAACAAGCCGCGACTGAACGTGACCGTCGCCCACACGGTCTCGAACGCATCGGTCGACAGCTCCTGGGGCACGAGCCCGATCTTCGAGCGCGCGGCGCGAAAGTCGCGGACGATGTCGTGCCCGTCGGCGATCACCGTGCCGCCGCTCATGTTGACGATGCCGCAGATGATGCTGATCAACGTCGTCTTGCCGGCGCCGTTCGGTCCGAGCAACGCGAAGATCTCACCGCGGCGGATCGTCAGATCGATCGGGCTGAGCGCCTTGAGCCCGCCCGCATACGTCTTGTGGACGCCAGAGATGGAGATGATCGGCTCGGCGTCGGGCACGAACACTTGTCCTACGCGGCGCTAGACAAAGCAAAGCCGCGCGCACGTTGATCGCCTAGAAGATCGGGCAGGGCTCAGTAGATCTGGCAGATCACGTTGATCTTGATCGAGGCCGGGTCGTCGCTCGCGGTCTTGACCGGCACGGCCTTCAACAACGCGGCCATGCACGTGCCGAGCTGTTTCGCATCGTGGTCGAAAAAGTTGTGGTGGTTCTCCACCGTGTCGGCCGGTTGACCATGGTCGTAGGCGCGACGGACTTCGACTTCGCCCTCCGGCAGGTCCTTGTCTTTCGCAAGCGCGCTCTTCCAACAACCGTCGAGCTGCCGCGATGTCGCGCGCACCGCCTTCTCGTACGCGGCGGCGTCGGCGAGGCCGGTCGATTCCACCGTGAGGTCGACGTGCGGCGCCCGCGGCGCGGCGGCGAGCTCGATCGAATCACAGATCTGCGACGCGATCGTCGCCTGATCGTCGTCATCGGCGGTCGCGGTGCAAGTCGCGGAGTGCTTCGGCGACGTGATCGTCCAGTTGACGTGGAGATCCTGGACGCCGCCGCTCTTGCTCGTCGTGCGATCGCCGGTCGTGCTCACCGCGATCGTCACGGTTGGAAAGCCCGCGCCGGAGATCGCGAGCTCCGAGCCATGGACCGCGACTTTGGCG
>CAZDGY010001100.1:0-2304 GCA_964504685.1 uncultured Kofleriaceae bacterium
CATCGGGCCGGACTACGACCCGACGCTGATGGCGTGGTGGGACAAGTTCGACGCGACCTACAGCGAGATTTCGCATCGCTACGATCGCAAGTTCTACTTGATGTGGAAGTTCTATCTGCTCGCCGCTGCCGGCGCGTCGCGCTCGCGCGATGGCAACTTGTTCCAGTTCGTGCTGACCAAGCCGGGCCGCGCGCAGCCCGACTGCCGCAAGTCGTAACGGCTCTGCCGCTCCATGCCAGCCTCGGCGGCGCGACCGCCGGCGCCGGGGTGCGTCCGGATCGCTATGCGTGCTGTGCTAGCGGTCGCTCTCGTGGCGTGTTCGGCGCCGAGTGCTCCCGCCGCGCGGCCGGTTCCGCCCGGACCGTGTGTCGCCCTCGCGGACTGCACCGCGGCGGTCGAGCGAATGCGCGTCGATCCGATCGGCAGTAGCGCCGAACGCTACGTGCAGTTGCTCGACCTCGCGTGCCACGCCGGGCACGCCGAATCCTGCATCGCGCTCGCCGAGGCGGTGACTCACGCGCCCGGGCTGCCTCGGGACGACGCGCGCGCCGCAGCCGCGTACGAAGCCGGCTGCGCGCTCGGCGATGGCGCCGCTTGCCTCAACCGCACGGGTGACGACGTATTTGCGGGCGCGAAGTCAGCTACGACCGCGGAACACTTGGCCCGGGCGCGCGCCGCGCTGACTGCAGCGTGCGACGCTCGGGTCGGGCGCAGCTGCGGCGTGCTCGCCGTCATCATCGGCCTGATCGACGGCGACCGCGAACGCGAATCACTGCTCGAGCAGGAGGCCGCGACGCTGCTCACCGGCGAGTGCGAGGGCGGGGTGGCCGATCGCTGCGAGATGGCAGCCCGCGAGCTCGACCGGCTCGGCAGCCGCGATCACAGCGACGAGATCAGCCGGCTGCTCCACCGCGGTTGCGCGCTCGGCGCCGGCCGCTCGTGCATGATGCTCGTCGGGGACGAGTCGCCGTTCGGCGATCCGGCGCTCACCGCCGCGGACCGCGCGCAGCTCGAGCGCGCCGCGTGCACCCGCGGCCGCGCGGCGGGCTGTCTCGCGCTCGACCAGGCACACCCCGAACCGGCGTTGTTCGCGCGCGGCGTCGCGCTCGCCGAGGCGGCCTGCGCACTCGGGCTCGACGACAGCTGCGAGGTCGTGGCGCGGTTGCTCGAGTCGAGCGCGTTGTCGGCCGGCGATGCGACCCGACTCGACGCGCTGGCGACGCGCGCGTGCGAGCATCACGACCCGCTGGTGTGCAACGCTCTCGCCGACGCGCTCGATCACGGTCCGGTCGCGCGGCGCGACTCCGGGCGCGTCGCAGAGCTCAAGCTCCACGCATGCACGTGGGGCTATCCGTTCGCGTGTCCCAGCCCCGACGCGGCGATGCGGCAGTGAGCGCTACGCCATCACGACGTCGATCGGGCGGATGACCCGCACCGCCGACGCCGGGATCGAATCGCGTTTCCACGCGTTCGCCATGAACTGAACCGAGTCGACGAGCGCGTGCAGGTACGGCGTCGAGTGATAGACGATGCCGTTGGCAGCGCACCAGCGACGCGTGATCTCCGCCGCGCGCGGCAAGTTCTGATGCGGAATCTTCGGGAAGATGTGGTGCTCGACCTGGTAGTCGAGGCCGACGAAGAAGAACGACATCACGCGCGGCATCTCGAGGTTGCGCGTGGTCTCGAGTTGATGCAGCCAATCGTGGTGTTGGTCCGCCATCACCGGCAGTCCCATGTGCGCGGGCGCGAACACCAGCGCGAGGAATACGCCGACGAGCGCCCAGATCGCCGAGTACACGGCGATGGCCGCGAACGGTCCCCAGATCAGCGATGGAATGACCATCCAGCACACGTAGTGGAGCGTCATCGCAAGCACTTCGAGCCGGTACTCCGCGGTGTTCTTCTTCGGATAGCGCAGTAGGTAGTTGATCGACGACCGGCGCATGCCGAGCGTCATCAGCGTGGACATCGGCCAGAACATCCAGCGTTGGAAGTTGCGCTGAAACCATTGTTCGCGGGGCCCGCACTTCGCGTGATCGCCGGCCGAGGACGCGAACGGGAACGGGCGAATGTCGGGGTCTTTGCCTTCGACGTTCGGATGGCCGTGGTGCAGCCGATCGTGCTTGTTGTGCCAGTAGAGCGTACCGAGCCCGGAGAACAGCGGAAACGCGATCGCGGTCAGGAGTTGGTTGCGGAATGGCGACGACGAAAAGCTGCGGTGGCTTCCGCCGTGGCCGTACATCGCGATCGACGTGGCAAACACCGCGGCGACCGGGATGAGCGCTAATGCCCCAATGGCGCCCC
>CAZDGY010001101.1:0-2303 GCA_964504685.1 uncultured Kofleriaceae bacterium
CCGGGTTCGCGATGGAGAACGCGTGCGGCCACTCGTGGGGCGCGGTGCTCGCCGACGACGTCGGTGCGTTCAACGCGAACGGAGCGTTCGGCCTCGGCGATCACAACGCGACGTTCAACAACGTCGTCGCGATCGGCGACGCAACCTACGGCGTCTCGGACAACGGCACCAGCACGTGGTCCAACGTCGCGGCGAGCGATTCAATGATGGGCGATGTCGACCTGACGGGAGACTCGACGTTTGCCGCCGCGCTGCTCGTCAGCAACAACAACGCGTGCGCGAACGTCGGGGGCTTCGCCGGGCTGACCGCACCGACGTGCGTGCCGTCGGGCAGCTCGAGCGCGACGCTGACCTACCAGGGCTCGCTGCTCGGCGACTTCGTCGGCGTCGCGACGAACGACGGCGTCAACCTCACACAGTCCGCTGGCACCGCACCCTACCCGACCGGCGGAGCGACGTTCGATTGGCTATCGTTCGAGAACCCGTATCGCGTGTGGGGTGTCTGGCAAGCCGCCGGCAGCTGGCGGAGCGGCACCGGCGAGATTCTCGACTTCCGGCTGCTCGCCGCCGGCACGAAGATCTATTCGAACACCGGCAACGTGACCCAGCATAACGACGTGTTCGTGCCCGGCGCGACCTGCCCGAGCGCGGTCAACGGCGGCATCGGCGTCACGAACAACAACGCCGGGTACATGGGCTTTCCGACCGAGACGTACCTGACGAACGCGATCGAGATCGTCGAGCCGAGCAACCCCGGTTACAGCGCCACCGGCAACCACGACGGGCTGTGCCAGTCAGGCGAGAGCTGCCTCTACTCGCCGAACTTTGGCGCGTACCAAGGCGAGGGCGCACTCGCGACCTGCGTGTTCGCCCCGAACAACATCACCGGCGTGACGATGTACGGCTACACGAGCAACGGCAGCTAGTGCCGTTCGGCCTCGAGGTACGCGACGAGCGCATCGACGATGTCGTCGGCGATCGCGCGCGACGCGGGGCGCTGGCCACTCGGGATATCGTTGACGATGATCGCGAACGCGATGACGTGGCTCGCCGACACCGCGATGTAGCCGGCGAGTGAGGTCACCTTGTCGAGCGTGCCGGTCTTCGCGCGCACCCTGCCCTTCGCGGCGTGTCCCGCCCACCGCTTCGCGAGCGTGCCATCGACCCCGCCGACCGGTAGCGAAGCGAGCACGTCGGGTCCGATCCGGAAGTCGGCGTTCGCGGCTTTGAGCACCTGCACGAGCTGACGCGCCGAGACTTCGCTCGCGCCGTACAACCCCGAGCCGTTTTCCGCTCGGTACCCGCCGTCCGGCATGCCGATCGTCGCGAGGTACGCGTGAAGTGCGGCGACGCCGTCGGCCCACGTGCCGGCGCCCGGCGCGGTCCGCGTCTCGGCGCCGAGCGTCTTCAGCACGGTCTCGGCGACGTTGTTGTCGCTTTGCTTGTTCATCTCGCGGACGGCGAGCGCGAGCGGCGCGCTGTCGTGTGCCGCGATCAGCTTCGCCGCCGGTGGCACAGCGCGAACCGCGATCTCGCGCTTGGCGATCTTCACGCCGCGCTCGGCGAGTGCTCGGCGCAGCGTTTCAGCGGCGAACCGCGCCGGATCGTCGACTCTTTTGCGCGTGTCGTAGCTGCCATCGGCCGGGCGAATCTGGCCGGTGACCTCGATCTCGAGCCGGTTGGGTTTCGCCTTCGCGTCGACCTTGATCTTGGTGCGGCCGGTCGCGATCGTCTTGACCTCGGCCTTCGCGATCTTGACGTAGTCGCCCGCGTCGGGCTCGAGTGTCACCTTCGCCGCGCCGCCCGGGTCCGGGGTAACGACGACGGTCACCGCGCCGTGAGCGACCGATAGCGACGCGACCGGTGCGCGATAACCGGCGCGCTCGTTGGGCTGGTCGGTGAAGTGCGGGGGCTCGACGACATCGTCGAAGTAGCTCGCATCGACGACAAGCCCACCGGCGACCGAGCGCACGCCGCGCGCCGCGACATCCGCCGCGAGGCCGCGCAGATCGCTTTGCGACAGCGTCGGATCGCCGCGGCCGCGGACATAGAGATCGCCGGCGACCTTGCCGGTCGCATCGTCGAGGTCGTCGGCGTAGACCGCAGTGCGCCAGCGAAACCCGCCGCCGAGCTTCGACAGCGCCGCGGTCGTCGTCAGCAACTTTGCATTCGACGCGACGTTGAGCCCGACGTCCCCGCCGTGCGCGAACAGCTCCTTGCCCGCGGTCAGGTCCCAGACCGCGACGCCGATCTTGGCCTTACAGATCGACGCGTGCGCGCTGATCGCGCCGGTAAGCTTGCCC
>CAZDGY010001102.1:0-2302 GCA_964504685.1 uncultured Kofleriaceae bacterium
CCTCACTGGTGCGATCGATCCCGAGGCGCGAACAGCGATCGACGATGGTTGGATCGGGATGACCCCCGAGCGCGCATCGATCGAGCACGCGGGCCTATGTCACGGCGCTGCGGGACTCGGACATTTGGCCAATTGCGTCTACCAAAAGAGCGGACGTCACGAGCACCTCGCGGCCGCTCGACGCTGGCTCGAGCTGTCGTTGCGCTTACCGATCGATGGGCCTGCGCTCGCCGAGCTGTGGAACGGTGTCGTCGGCGTCGGCCTCGTGCTTATCGCGGCGCTCGACCCCGACGAGCCGGCGTGGCACGAGTTGCTGTTCCCGGGCGGGTTGTGACTTTGCTCGAGTGATATGGTGGGTGAGTGGTTACCGGCCCGCTGACGGGAGGTGTAGAAGCCGGCCAGCCGGGTCTGCTTAGCGCTCGGACCCTCGGCGGCTTCGTGCTTCGCGACCAGATCGGCGCGGGCGGGTTTGGGGACGTCTATCTCGCCGAGCAGTCGGGGCTCGGGCGTGAGGCGATCGTCAAAGTCCTGCGCGAGGGCGATGTCAACGAGAGGCGTGTCCAGCGGTTCTTGCGCGAGGCGAAGCTCGCATCGCGATTCGACCACCCGTACGCGGCACACATTTACGACTACGGAGCCGAACCCGACGGCACGTTCTGGATCGCGATGGAGCTCGTGCGCGGCGCATCGTTGCGCGCGGTGCTCGAAGCACAGGGCCCGATGCCACTCGAGCGATTCGTCCCGCTCCTCGATCGAATCTGTGAGGTCGTTCAGACGGCGCACGAGCAAGGCATCGTGCACCGTGACATCAAGCCCGACAACGTCATGGTTATCTCTCGCGCTGGTCGGCTGCTGCCCAAGTTGCTCGATTTCGGCATCGCACGCGCGATCGGCGACGACCAGGCGCTCGACGGCAGCGGGGATGACGGTGATAGCCCGGCGAGCACTACCACGCAGCGCGGTACTATCGTCGGTTCGCCGCCGTACATGGCACCGGAGTTGTGGATCGATCCGGCCGGTGCGGGCCCGGCCGTCGATCAGTACGCGATTGCTGCACTCGCGTTCGAGGCGCTGACCGGCCGTATAGCGTTCACTGGCAAGACCACGATGGAGATCGCGCGCGCGCATGCGCGATCCACGGTCCCGGCACTCGGTGACGCGTTCCCGACCGAGCTCGATCTCGTGTTGCGCCGCGCGACGACGAGAGCGGCGAGTGGGCGCTACGGCAACGTGCTCGAGCTCGCCCAGGCGTTCCGTGCGGCGGCCGGGGTTAGTACAGCGACCACGGACTTGGTGCAGATCGACGAGGCCGTTCGGACTGCGTTCCTATCGCGAGCCCCGCGTCCACTGGCGGATGCGGTGGCCGCCTACGACGCGGCGAAGAATGCGCATCAAGCGCGCGAGGCATTGCGCGGCCTCGCTCACGTAGCGAGTTGGTACGTGGGCATCCTCGCTCTCGCGTGCAGGACGCGCGTCGGCAGCGGCGGAACGGCCGATTCTCCACGTGCGCAAGACCTGTTGCGCGACCTGCGCCGCCACGGCCTGTCGCCGGCTGGCTGGATCTCGCTGGCCCGTCAGCTAACGCTGCCGTTCGCCAAGCTCCCTGACGCGCACCCGGTGCCCGAGCTGGTGTTGTTGCTCCACGAGGGCGATGTGTTCGCTGCCTCGCTTGAGGGCTCGCTGATGGAATCGCTCGGGGACGCGTCGGAAGCGGCCGCGACACTCGCGATCGCTCGCGAGTTGCCGGTCATCACCGCAACGCTGCGCGCGCTCACGTTCTTGCACGACTACCAGCTCGTCGTGCCCCGCGGCGACAAGGGCGAGTCGTGGATGGGCACGCGCAGCGGGCAACGCCGGACGGTCCAGCTCCAGCGCAGCTTGCCCGACGGCCGGCCGACGATCGTCGACGCTGCCGGCGCGCCATTGCTCGCCCTCTGGCCGTTGGTCCAGGCGCACGTCGCGGTGCCCGGGCATGCCGAGCACCTCTTCATGCTGGCCGGCCCGAAGGGCGCGGCCGCGCGACTCGTCGCGACGCAGCAGGCGTTCGAGCATCGCGACACCGAGCTGTGGGACTGGTTCGGCACCCAGCTGTTCGCGAGCGAAGACCGTGCTGCAGTGGCACCCGATGACGCGAGCCCATACCGCGGCCTCGCGGCGTACGCATCCACCGACTCCGAGTTGTTCTTCGGGCGCGAGCGCGAGATTGAGCAGCTCGTGAACCGGCTCGTGCTCGCGACGATCGAAACTAGGAGGTCCTCTACGCGACGTTCACCCAGGACGCGGTGATCCTGGTGCCCGATCC
>CAZDGY010001103.1:0-2300 GCA_964504685.1 uncultured Kofleriaceae bacterium
TCCAAGGACTCCGCAAAGCGAAGCTTGCCGCCGGCCATACCGTTCTGATCAACGTCGCATCGGGCGGCGTCGGCAGCTATGTGATTCAAATCGCCAAGACGCTTGGCGCGACCGTGATCGCGACGGCGAGCGGCAGCAAGGTCGACTATGTCAAAGGCCTCGGCGCCGATCGCGTCTACGACTACAAGACGACGCCATTGCGCGACATCGCGGAGCGCTTCGAGGTCGTGTTCGACGTTGCATCGACCTCGTCGTTCGGCACGTGCTCGCCGCTGCTCAAGCGCGGCGGCTCCTATGTCGCGTTGTTACCGGGGCCGGGGCTGTTCCTCGGCATGATGCGCGCGCTGTTCTCGTCGAAGCGCTGCACGTTCATCGTGGTCAAGCCGATCGCCGCGGACTTCGCGCAGCTCGCGACCTGGTTCGACGAAGGCAAGCTCAAGCCGATCCTCGACGCGAGCTATCCGCTCGCCGAGCTTCCGGCTGCGCTCGAGCGGCAGCGGATCGGTGATATCCGCGGCAAGCTCGCTATCACGATCGACGCGCCGGCCTAGCTAGTTGCCGTACGACGCTCTCTCTGAAGCTGCGTCTGTGCGCTCGCCGCCGTGAGAAATGCACGAACGCGCCGACGCGTTCGCGACATCACTGCCGCGCACTCTCAGCGATCCGAGGCGACCAAGATCGCAGCTCGGTGAAATTGCATCCGCTCGCGCTGGTACAGCCATTGCTCTTGCTGCGCGCCGATGAGAATGGAGGATCGGCGGTGGCTGATCGCGGCTACCGTGATCGCGATCGCAGCCGCGTTGTCGATCGCCTACGCGAGCAACTACGGCTCCAAGACGCAGCTGACGTACTTGGTCGAGCCGTTGCGTCTCGCCCGGCCGGAGCTCTATCGCAACGATTGGCTCGTCACTCACACCACGGCGTATCACCCAGTGTTCTCTTGGCTCGCCGCATGGCTGTTTCGGATCGACGACGATGGTGCGGTCGCGTTCTTCGTCGCGCAGCTCGTGGTCTCGGTCGCGACCTACGTCGCGCTCTACTACGTCGTCACGACGCTGGTGTCGCGCGGCGCGCTCGCTCTGTTTGCGGTGATCGCGGCGTGGCTCGCGTTGACCGAAGGTCGAGCGCTCGCCGGTTCCTATTTGTGGTCGGGTTATCTCCAGCCGTCGTCGCTCGCGACGCTCGGATGGCTGATCGCGCTCGCGGCGTGGTTACGCGGGCGGACCTTCGTTGCAGGAGTCGCGCTTGCTTGCGCCGGCGCGCTGCACGTGAACTTCCTCGTGCTCGGCGTCGGTCTGTTCGCGGCAACGGAACTTGCAACGCACCCGCTCGACTGGCGACGCGTCGCCCTGCTCGTCGTGCCGCAGCTGCTCGTCCTCGTGTGGTTCGTGCCCGACCTCACCGCCGGTGCCGACGATCCGGACCTGGCGTTGCGCATCCTCGAGAAGTTTCATGCGCCAGGACACTACGATCCGCACCGCATCACACCTTCCGCGCTGGCATTACTCGCGTGGTCGATCGCCGCGTGGGCGGCGTTGCCGATCGCGCGGCCGTTGGCCCGTACGACCGCGCTCGATCGGCTGTGGCGTTTCGCGTGGATCGCGAGCGCGAGCTGCCTGGTCGCTGCCGCGGTGATCTGGATCCCGTGCGCGCTCGGACTGACGCGACTGTTTGTTTGGCGAATCGGCCCCTTCGCGCAACTCGCATGTCAGCTCGTCGCCGCGATCGCGGTGATCGCGGTCGTCGAGCAGCCGGCTCGCCTCCGCCTCGTGCCGCGCTGGCGGCGGGTCGTTCTCGCCGCGGCAATCGTCGCGATCGTCGCCCAGCGCCACATCGTCCCGCCTCGCGAGGCCTACATCGTGCTCGCGATGGCCGCGCTGATCATGGCCGCCGCCCGTGCGCTTCCCGCAGCGGTCCGCGACTACCTGCCGACTGCACTTGCCGTGGTGTCGTGCGCGATCGCCACGGGTCATCGCCGCGCGGCGTTGTTCGACCCGCGAGTCGCCGCCGCGATCGATCCGATGACGATGTGGGCAAGGCAGGCCACCGCGGTCGACGCGCTGTTCCTGACGCCTCCCGCGTTCGGGCGCTTCCGGTTACTCGCGCGGCGTGCCGTGGTCGCCGACACGTGGTCGCCACCGTTAATTCCCGACGAGCTCGTCGCCTGGTATCGCCGGCTGTGTCGCGTCGTCGACATCCCCGATGCGGCGACGCACGAGGAGATCGAGCGCCGGTGGACCGACGTAACCGGACCCCGTCGGCTGGCGATCGCGCGCTATTTCGGCGCGGACTACCTCGTC
>CAZDGY010001104.1:0-2296 GCA_964504685.1 uncultured Kofleriaceae bacterium
ACGCCGTTCGCGTACGGGTTGCGATTGACCAGCGCGATCGCCTCGTCGTAACTCGCGGCGCGGGTCAGCGACAGCACCGGGCCTAAGATTTCGTCTTTGTAGATCGTCATCTCGGGCTTCACGTTGTCGAACAGGCACGGCCCGAGAAAGAAGCCGTTGCCGCGACCGGCGACCGCGAGCGCGCGCCCGTCGGCGACGAGCGTCGCGCCTTCGGCGACACCCTTGTCGACGTAACCGCGAACCTTGTCGAGGTGCGCCTTGTTGATCAGCGGGCCCATCTCCGAGCCGCCCTCGAGGCCATCGCCGACTTTGAGCTTGGCGATCCGTTCTTTGATCAACGGCAGCAGCTTGTCGCCGGCGTTGCCGACCGCGACGAGCACCGAGATCGCCATGCAGCGCTCGCCGGCCGAGCCGTAGCCCGCCGACACCGCGGCGTCGGCAGCGAGCTCCATGTCGGCATCGGGCAGCACGATCATGTGGTTCTTCGCGCCGCCGAGCGCCTGCACGCGCTTGCCGTGCTTCGTGCCGGTCTCGTAGATGTACTGCGCGATCGGCGTCGAGCCGACGAACGACACCGCCGCGATCTTCGGGTGCTCGAGCAAGCGATCGACCGCGACCTTGTCGCCGTGAACGACGTTGAACACGCCGGGCGGCAGGCCCGCCTCGGTGAACAGCTGCGCACACAGGATCGCCGCCGACGGATCGCGCTCGCTGGGCTTGAGCACGAACGTGTTGCCGCACGCGATCGCGATCGGGAACATCCACATCGGCACCATCGCCGGGAAGTTGAACGGCGTGATGCCGGCCACGACGCCGAGCGGCTGGCGGATCGAATACGTGTCGACGTCGGTCGAGACGTTCTCCGAGAACTCGCCCTTTTGGAGATCCGCGATGCCGCACGCGAACTCGATCACCTCGATGCCGCGCTGGACCTCGCCCATCGCGTCGGCGGTGACCTTGCCGTGCTCGAGCGTGAGCAGCTTCGCGAGCTCGTGCTTGTTGCGCTCGACCAGATCGCGGAATGCGAACAACACCTTCGTGCGCTTCGCGATCGAGCTCGAGTTCCAGCTCACGGCGGCGCGCGCGGCCGACTCGACCGCTTCGTCGACCACCGCCGGCGTCGCGAACGCGACCTTTGCTTGGACCTCACCGGTCGCCGGGTTGAACACGTCGCCGGAGCGCTCGGGCGCGCGCTCGTACAGTTTGCCGTCGATCCAATGCGTGATGGTCTTCGTCGCCATGGGGGCATGGCCTACCACGGCGGCGGCGCGGGCGGCGCGGTTTTAGTGGACCTGGCTCAGCGTCGCGGTAAAGCCGGTGCCATCGCCGAGCTGGCCCTGGTCGTTGAGGCCCCAGCAGTACAGCGTGTTCGTCGAGTCGAGCGCGCACGCGTGCTGGTTGCCGGTGGTCACCGACTGCCAGTTGCTCGCGGTGCCGACCTGGACCGGTAAGTAGCGATCGAGCGTCGTGCCATCGCCGAGCTGGCCGGTGTCGTTCGAGCCCCAGCACCACAGCGTGCTGTCGAGCGCGATGCCACACGTGAAGTAATCGCCGGCGGCTAGTTGCCTCCAGGACTTCGACAGCTGTTGCGGCGAATCGAACTGCGCCGGGTTGCCGAGGCCGAGGTCGCCGGCCACGCCCTCGCCCCAGCAGTACGCGTTGCCGATCGCATCCCACGCGCAGGCGTGGTCGAGTCCCGCGGTGATGCCGACGTACGTTCCGACGAGTGAGACCGGGATCGACGATGACGCGGCCATGTTGTCGCCGAGCTCGCCGTAGGCGCCGTAGCCGAAGCAGTACGTGGCGCCCTGCGCGATCGCACACGTGAAGCCTTCGCCTGCGGTGACCGCGCTCGCGTTCGCGAACACGAAGGACGGCGTATCGACCAGTTGATCGGTCGTGTCGCCGATGCCGATCTCACCGGCGGCGTTGTCGCCCCAGCAAAATAGCGATGTGTCGTTCTCGATCGCGCACGACTGGTTGCCACTGGCGATCGCGATCGTCGTGTTGCCGAGGCCGTCTGGAATCGCGATCGGAGTGGGAACGTCGAGCTCGGTACCGTCGGCGGCGATCTCGGTGTACGTGTTCGCACCCCAACACGCCATCGTCCCGTCGCTTGCGAGCGCGCAGCGATCCTCGCGCCCGGTGCTCACCGTGAGCCAGCCCGGACCGAGCGACACCATCGACTTGCGGTTGATCGTATTGCCATCGCCGATCTGGCCGTTCGTGCCCACGCCGGTGCACGCGAGGTTGCCGGCCATGTCGACCGCGCAGGTACCTTGCGTGCCGGCGCTCG
>CAZDGY010001105.1:0-2295 GCA_964504685.1 uncultured Kofleriaceae bacterium
GGGATCGGTGCCGTTCGCGCACACGCCGGTCGCGGTGACGCTGCCGGTCGGCGTCGCCGTCGGATCGACGCCGTAGTTGCAGCCGGCGGCGCTACCGGTGACGTCGACAACCTGGACGTCGGTACCGAGCGCGAGCGCGGTGGCGCCGAGGTGATCGGGCCGCTTGATACACATCGTGAATAGGCCCGTGCCGTCGGCAGTCGAGCCCTCGACCGTCAAGCTGACCACGCCCTGCGGCGCGGCTGGATCCGGACAGTCGTTGTTCGCGCTCGCCATCTGCGCTTGATAGGTGAACGCGAAGCCGGTACCGGTCACGCCGATTCCGTTCGCGGCCGCAGATCCGGGCCCGCAATCGCTCGACGACGCATCGGCGTTGTGGTGCGAGTTGCTGCAGCTCGCCGCGACGCTAATAATCGAAAGGAAGAGTAAGCGCGACATTGGCCACCACCGCGTTGCCGAACCGATTGTGCTGAACGATGTACTCGAGGATACCCTCGAACCGCGCGCCGGCCCACATTCCACCGAGATCGAATTCTTCGCCGAGCACGCCGAGCTTCGCGGTCAGCGTGTGGCCGTCGAATGCCGACATTTTCGGATCGTCCGAGAAGCAAGGCGTGCCGTCTTTGGTCAAACCGCCACACGTCGGAAACTTGTTGTCAGCTGCGATCGGGCTCGGATAGCGCTCTTCATAGAAGAACGCCGCGTTCTGCCGGTAGTAGCGATAGCCGAACGTCGCGTCGGCGAACCGGCCGACCTCTTGAACGATCCGCAACTCCGGTGTGTGCGCGTGGATGTGCCAGTCGTCACGGTAGTAGCGATACGCGGCGATGAACGTGGTCTGCGACGCCGGCAGGTAATAGCGCGCCGACACCGCGAAGCTCTGGCGCGTGCGATCGTCGGGATGGCGCTCGGGCACGAACGTCGTGCTGGTCAGCACGAGCCGATACGCGTTTTGTTGGAAGCCGTCGATCTTCGCGATGTCGTAGCTCCCCCCAACGACGAGATTGCGACTGAGAATCTGGCTGACCGAGGCGAAGCCCGAGGTCGTGTGCACGTTGCAGTGATCGCCGGCGGCGAGGCACGGGTAGGGCGGCACGTACGGGCCCTGCGCGCTCGCGCTCTCGACCTCGTCGTGGCTATAGCCGCCGGTTACGCCGAGCACGGTGTTCTTCTCGTTGAGATCGATCTCGGCGCCGATCCCGCCGTAGAGCGACTGGTAGTCGGGCTCGGTCGAGTACTTGCCGTCGGCCTTGAGCCGCAGCGGCTGCAGCTCGCGGGTGTAGCCGGCGCCGGCTTCGTACCGCTTCTCGGTGAACGGCGTCGCGTTCGCCGCCCCCGAGCCGACCGACGCCGACGTGATCGCATCGACGAGAAAGTGCGCGACGATCAAGCCGTGCGCACCGGCGTCGAACATGCCGTCGAGCATCGGCTGGATGACTCGGGTCGAGCGCTCTTTGTAGTAGACGGTGCGCAGCTCGAGGCTGCCGTCGGCGCGAGCGGGCGCCACCGCGGCGAGCACGAGCACAGCACTGAGCCAAGCGCGAGGCGTCAGTTGCAGCCGCATCCGCCACCCGGCTGGCCAGTTCCACCCTCGGCCCCTTCGCGCGCTCCGCGTTCGTGTGCTTTGAACCGAGTCTCGCCGGCGTCGCGATCGTTGGTCATCGACCGCTTGGCGAGGTTCTCGCGCTGGTAAGCGTGGACGCGGACGCAGGCCGGGGCGAAGGCGGTGAGTGCCGCCAGAAGTAACGTCAACCGCACGGGTGCGCGACCATATCACGCACCCGCGATTGACGAGCGCGCGGGGATCCGGTGTAAACCTGGCTCATGCGTATCTCCATCGCGCTCGCGATGTTTGCTGTGATCGGTTGCGGCGGACCGGCCGAGGGTTCGAAGAATCCAACTGCGGCGGGCAGCGGTAGCGGTGGACCCAAGTCGGCAATGCCAGGCGACGTGTCGTTCGAGATTCCGCCGATCGAGCTCAAGGGCACGATCCTCGAGCCCGATGCACTCGGCCGTCCCGGCATGCCGCTCGTCAACGCGAAGCGCGCGGTGTCGCTGGTCAAGCAGCGCCAGGTGTTCGCGACGACGAAGAACCCGGTCGAAAAAGAAGCGCAGGCCGCGATCCTCGCGACGCTGCTCTATCAGCAATCGAAGGCGCAGACCGGCGACGAGCAACAGAAGTCGCTGACCGAAGCGCGCCAAGCGCTGCGCGATGCCGCTGCGCTCTCGGGCGCGAAGGTCGACGAGGTCACGCTGCGCCTGCTCGGCAGCTACGAGCTGATGTTCAACGACTAC
>CAZDGY010001106.1:0-2294 GCA_964504685.1 uncultured Kofleriaceae bacterium
CGGGGCCTTCGGCGGAGGCGCAGCTGCGGGCGCCGGTCTCGGCGGCGCGGACTTCGGAGGCGTGCGCGCGATCGGCGCTTCGTTCTCGGTTTCGCCGCGCGGCGGCACCGGGGTCGGGATCGGCGCGGGCGGGTCGAGCGTCTGGCCCGAGCGCGCGCGCTTCAACATCGCCAGGATCGACGGGCTCGTCGGATCGAGGTTCTGCGCGTGCTGCAGCACCGGCACGGCGCGCTCGAAGTCGCTGCGCCTGAGCAGGACCTCGCCGAGCAGCGCGAACCCGACCCGGTTCGACTTGTCGACCTTGACGACCCGGAGCAGCTCGCCCTGGGCTTCCTTCCACTGATGGAGCGACGCATGGGCGCGCGCGATCATCACGCGGCCTTCGAGGTTGTCCGGAGCGGCTTCTAGTCCGACGGTGCCGACCCCGATCGCGTCCTTGGGACGGCCGAGGGCCAGGTACGCCTCACCGAGATCGATGAACGCCGGTGACGAGGGGTCACGGCGCACCAAGTCGATGAGCTCCTCGATTTCTTGAGCCGTTGGCCGGCGATCGGTATCGACCATGGAGCCGCCCGTCCAGGGTAACCCAGCCGGGGCGGCTACGGCAAATGGCGCCCGGCCATCTTAAGCCGGATACACTGCGCAGGTGGGAAGCAGCTACGGCGTGCTGTTCCGGATCACGACGTTCGGCGAGTCGCACGGGCCGGCGCTCGGCGTCGTCGTCGACGGCTGCCCGGCTCGCCTACCGATCGATGTCGGACAAATCCAGACCGAGCTCGACCGCCGCCGGCCCGGCCAATCGCGGCTGACCAGCCAACGCAAAGAAACCGACCAGATCGAGATCTTGTCGGGAGTACTCGACGGCGTCGCGCTCGGGACCCCGATCGCGATGGCGGTCCGCAACGAGGATGCGCGGGGCAAGGACTACGAAGGAATCGCACGCGCCTACCGGCCGAGCCACGCGGACTACACCTACGACGCGAAATACGGCGTCCGCGCGGTCGCCGGCGGCGGTCGGGCCAGCGCGCGAGAGACGCTCGGCCGGGTCGCTGGAGGGGCGATCGCGCAGCAGCTGCTCGCTCCCGCCGGCGTGCAGATCGTCGCGTGGGTCGACGAGGTCGCCGGCATCGCGGCAAGTGTCGATAGCGCGGCGGTCTCGCGCGCCGCGGTCGACGACAACGACATCCGCTGCCCCGATCCCGCGGTCGCAGCCCAGATGATCGAGCGCGTCGAGCGCGCCCGCAAGGACGGCGATTCGGTCGGCGGCGTGGTTCGCGTCGTCGCTCGCGGCGTGCCCGCTGGCTGGGGCGAGCCGGTGTTCGACAAGCTCGACGCCGACCTCGCGAAGGCGATGATGAGCATCCCGGCGGTCAAGGGCGTCGAGGTCGGCTCGGGCTTTTCCGGCACGCACCTGACCGGCAGCGAGCACAACGACTTGTTCTACCGCCGGCCCGACGGCGCGATCGGTACGCGAACGAATCGCTCCGGCGGGATTCAAGGCGGGATCTCGAACGGCGAGCCGATCGAGCTGCGGATCGCGTTCAAGCCGACCGCGACGATCATGCGCGCGCAGGACACGGTCGATCGCGACGGCAATCCGACCGTGCTCGAACCGAAGGGCCGCCACGATCCGTGCGTGCTGCCGCGCGCGGTCCCGATCGTCGAAGCGATGCTCGCGCTGGTGTTGGCGGATATGTGTTTGAGGCAGCGGGCCCGCACGTCCTAGCGTTCAACTTCAGGTTCCGCTTCCCCTGTTCACTATTCTCTCGGTCGCCTCAGCCGGAGATGCTGCACGCCCTCGAGCGTGAAGTCTCCTTCTCCCTCGAGCTGACCCGCTGCGACGAGGGCAGCGAAGCGCGACAGCACGAAGCAGATGTTGGGCGGCCTGAAGCCCCGATACCACCGGCCAAGCACCCACCCCGCGGACTGCCATTTGGGCGCCACCGCCGAGACGAGCCTGGTGTCGTAGTGCGTGACGGGCGCCGATACCAACGTCGCGTTGTCGACGATCCGCAACGGCGCGTTCTCTGCGCGAAGCTGTGCCCACGTCTGCGCGTAGCTCGACCTCGCGCTCACTGATAGTGGTGCGGCTGTGTCGAGCAACTCGAGCTCGATGCTGAGCGCCGGCGCGGCGGATCCGATGTCGAGCGGCTGTTTGCCGCCACCAGGAAACACGACGTCGGTCACGTCGATGATCTCGAGCGGTGCGTCGCCGCGGCGCCGTACGAGTTCGAGCAACCCGGCGTGCTGGGTCGCGTTGCGACGGTTCACCCAGCCGACGACGCAGCGCTCCG
>CAZDGY010001107.1:0-2287 GCA_964504685.1 uncultured Kofleriaceae bacterium
CATCCGTCGAGCGTGCGCAATCGCCAGCTCGTCGCCTACGCGACGATCGGCACGATGTTCGCCGCCGGGTTCACGCTCGCGGCGACGTCGTTCCCGGTGCTCGTGCCGTTCTACCTCGTGCTCGCCGGCCGGTTCGTCGGCACCGGTCGCTCGGTGCGCAAAGTCAACGAGGCGAGCGTCGCGTTATCGCGAGGTGATTCCGCCGCCGGCCGCGCGCTCGCCGAGCCAATCACGCGCGCGTGGTGGGTGCCCGGCCGCGTACGCGCCCTGGCCGAGCTGCGCGTCGCGATCGCAGATCTGCTCGACGGCAAGCCCGAGGTCGCGCTCGATCGCGTCCGCCGCGCGCGCGCCCGGCTATCGCCGCGGCTGATCCAGCACCAGTTCTCCTACTACACCGAGATCAACTTGCTCGTCGCACTCGGGCGGCTCAAGGAAGCGCGCGCGGTGCTCGAGGCGCGCACGCCGATGCCGACCGGCGAAGTGCTCAAGCTGTCGTATTGGATCGCGCAGATGCACCTCGGTGTCGCCGAAGGCAAGCTCGTGCTCGACGACAGCGAGCTCGACGATCGCCGGCGCAAAGGCCTCGGCATGACCGCCGGTGCCGATCTATTGCTGCTGTGCTCGTGGGCCTATGCAACCCGCGGCGATGCCGACGAAGCGTTGTTTTCGTGGCGGCAAGCGCGCGAGCGTGAAGGCTCGCACCGCCTCGACGTGTCGATGCCCAAGCTCGCCGAATGGATGACGCAGTATCGCAAGGAACATCCCGAGGTCGATCAGCCCGAGCCCGAGGAAGAATAGCCACATGACCAAGTCCAAGACTGCACACGCCACGATCGAGACCGCGCTGCGCAAGCACGCGATGGGCAAGCCCGAGGCGACCGAGCATTTCCCGTGGGGCGAGCGCGCGATCAAGGTGAAGGGCAAGGTCTTCCTGTTCATGTACTCGGACACCGACAAGCTCTCGATGAGCGCGAAGCTGCCGCAGTCGCATGGCGTCGCGCTGCTGCTGCCGTTCGCGCAACCGACGGGGTATGGCCTCGGCAAGGCGGGGTGGGTGAGCGCGGCGTTCGACGCGAAGGACAAGCCGCCGGTCGAGCTGCTGTGCGAATGGATCGACGAGAGTTATCGCGCGATCGCGCCGAAGCAGCTCGCGATCAACGCTGCAGCAGCTCGTCGAGCTTCCCCGAACGGTCGAGCTCCCGCAGCTCCGAAAAGCCGCCGACCGGCGACCCGTCGATAAAGATCTGCGGCACGGTCGATTGCCCGCTCGCTTCGGCGAGCCACCGCCGCTTGACGTCGTCGCCGGTGCAATCGATCTCCTCGAACGCGACCTGCTTGGCGCGCAACAGGCCGAGCGCGGCGGTGCAGTAGCCGCACCACTTGCGCGTGTAGATCTTGATCTCCGCCATCGTTCGCCATTAGGTGTAGCAAGAATCGATGCCGCCGACGAAGCGCAAGCCCGCCACCAAGCGCAAGCCCGCCACCAAGCGCAAGCGCGCCATCACCACCTCGACGACCTGGGGACCGAACCCGACCTACGATCGCGCGGTCCCGCTGCTGTTCGCCGATCCGCGCACCGCGGTCAAGCTGCTGAGGTCCGCCGTCAAGCTGCAGCCCGACCGGCCGCGCATCCACGTCAACCTCGGCTTAGCGCTGTCGAACGCGGGCGAGCACGCCAAGGCCAAGGGTTCGGCTCGCCGCGGTTACGAGATGTTGCCCAGCGATCCGTACATCGCGGCGCGCTTCGTCCAGGTGTTGTACGCCGCGAACGACGACGCGCTGGTCGACGTCGCCCGTCGGGCGATCCAGCTGCCGGACCTGACAGCCGTCGATCGGTCGTTCGTGCGCGGCGCGATGTGCTGGACGCTGATGCGCACCGATCCGGGCGCCGCGGTGCCAGAGACCGAGGTCTACGTCGCCGAGAATCCGGGCGAGGCCGAGCCGCTCGCCGCGCGCGGTTGCGCTCTCGCAGCGATCTGCCGCTGGGACGATGGCCTGCCGTGGCTCGACAAGGCGATCGCCGCCGACCCAGCGGATGCGCGCCTGCCGCTCCGCCGCGACACGATCATCCGCGCGCGCGACGTGGCCGAGCACGCGATCGCGGCGCTGCGCGAGCGGGCCGAGGGTGGCCGCGACGATGCCAGCCGGTGGCGCGAGCTCGGTCTCGGCCTCGCGAGGTTCGCGCGCCTGCCCGAGGCGATCGAGGCGTTCGAGCGCGCGCGTGCGCTAGAACCGGACGGCAACCCGCAAGATCCGCTGGTCATGGCCGCGCTCATGGTAGAGGCGA
>CAZDGY010001108.1:0-2285 GCA_964504685.1 uncultured Kofleriaceae bacterium
GTCGACGACGCGCCCGTCGACCACGTCGAGGGCGCCCCACGCCTTGGCATCGGGGACGCGGCGCACGACCATCATGCCGAGAGGCTCGCCGGCGCTGCGGTACGCGGCGCAGAGCGCGGTGAAGTCGACGTCGAAGATCAGCTTGCCGTTCGCCGAAATGAACGGCTGGTCGCGACCGTCGGGATCGAGCAACGGCAACGCGTGCTTGAGCCCACCGCCGGTGCCGAGCAGCTGTGGCTCGTGGATGTACTGGATGCGCGCGCCGAGCTGGCGGCCGTCGCCGAGCTCGCGTTCGATCAGCTCGCCGCGATGGTGCGTGTTGATCACGAGCTCGGTGATGCCGTGCGCGACGAGGTTTGCGATCCCGTACGCGAGGATCGGCGTGCCGCACACCGGCAGCATCGGCTTGGGACGCTCGGTCCCGAGCTTGCCGAGCCGCGTCGAGAGGCCCGCGCACAACAGCATCGCGCGCATACCCGCAACGTGGCATAGCCGGCGGTGGCACGCTACCGTCGTAGCGTGCGCATCGCGCCACTCGATCGCACGAAGCTCGTGGCGGCCACCCGCGTGCTCGCCGCGGGGTGCGCGTTCGACCGCGCGGCTGACGTTGCCGACGAGAAGCTATTCGCGCCCGGCCCCGATATGCCCGCGATCGCGTTCGGCGCGGAGGAGGGCAGCGAGCTCGTCGGCGTCGCCGCGGTCAGCGGGCGCTGGCTCCGGTTGATCGCGGTCGTTCCCGAAGCGCGCGGGGCCGGTATTGGCTCGGCGTTGCTCGCGCAGTGTGAGACCGCGGCTCGGAGCGTCGGCGCGCCGCGCTTGCGCGCACTCGATCAGCCCGGCAACTACTTGGCGCCTGGCGTCGACGAGCGCAACCGCGAAGCGATCGGCTGGCTCGAACGCCGCGGCTTCGTGCGCGGCGAGCTGCGCGACAACGTGTTGATCGCGGTGCGCGACAACCCGCGCGTCACCGCCGAGCGCGCTGCCGAGCTCGCGGCGCGTTGTGGCGCGATTGGCTACGAGATCCGTCGCGCCCGCAGCGACGAGACCGCGCTATGCGATGCGGTCGCCGGCGAATTCGGTGGCGCGTGGCCGTTCGAGCTCTCGCGCGCGCTCGGGCACGAACCGGCTGGCGTCCACGTCGCGATCCACGCGGGCGCGTACTGCGGGTTTGCCGCGCACGACGGCAACAACCGCGGGCTCGGTTGGTTCGGTCCGACGGGCACGTGGCCGGCGCACCGCGGCAAGGGCCTGGGCGAGGCGTTGCTGATCGCGTGTCTCGTCGATGTCGCCGCAGCGCACGACCGCTGTGAAGTCGCGTGGATCGGGCCGCGACCGTTCTATGAAAAGGTCGCCGGAATCGTCGAAGATCGGCGGTTCGTCTCGCTCGTGAAACCGTTGAGCTAGCCGCCGGCGAATCGGCGTATGCTTGTTTCGGTGTGGGTGGTCCCGTGCATCGCGGTGGCGCTCGTCGGCTGCGGCCGACTGAGGTTCGACCAAGAGCCCGGCCCCGGCGACAGTGGCGCGACGACCGACGGCAGCGCTAGCGACGGCCCGGGACTCGATGCCGGCCCACCGGTCGGAACGAGCTATCCGGTCGGCAGCGCGCCGCTCGCGATCGGGACCGGCGACTTCAACAACGACGGCTACAACGATCTCGTCGTCACGAACTACGGGTCCGACTCGATCAGCATCTTGTTGAACGACAAGACCGGTAAGTTCGGCCTGAGCATGATGCTCAACGTCGGTACCAAGCCGATGGCGGTCTACGTCACCGACTTCAACGGCGACAGCAACGTCGATCTCGCGGTCGCGAACGGCGGCTCGGACTCGATTTCCGTGCTGCTCGGCGACGGCGCCGGCAACTTCGCAGCCGCGACCTTCACGAGCTGCGACGGCGAGCCCGATGCGCTCGGCCTCGGCGACTTCGATCGCGACGGCTTCACCGATCTCGCGATCGCGGCGTACAGCGCGAACGAGGTCCAGCTGTTGTTCGGCGACGGCACGGGCGCCTTCCCGCGCAGTCGAAACGTCGGCGCGTGCACCTCGCCGAGCGGCATCGTCATGGGTCACTTCAACGCCGACAGCCACGACGATCTCGCGGTCAGCTGTTACGGCGACAACGCGATCCTCGTGCTGCTCGGCGACGGCAACGGCAACTTCCCGAGCCCGACCCTGGTCGAGATGGGTATGCAGACCGCGCCGATGGGCCTCGTCGCCTACGACTTCAGCGGCGACGGCAACACGGACCTCGCAGCAGCAGACTTCGGTACCGGCGAGGTCGGCTT
>CAZDGY010001109.1:0-2278 GCA_964504685.1 uncultured Kofleriaceae bacterium
CGCGGTCCGCGAACGCTCCGAGTCGGCGCCACAGCTCGGCAAACCATGCTTCGCCGGCGTCGGGCTTGTACGGGTCGGGCGGGCGCAGGTCACCGAGCAGCGCGGTCGCGAGCCGAGTCTTGGCGTCGCGATACACCTCGTTGACCAACCGCTCTTTGGAAGCGAAGTAATGATAGAGCGTTCCGGTCGAGACCTTGGCAGCGTGAGCCACCTCCGGTACCGCGGTCCCGTGATAGCCGCGGTCGGCAAACACCCGAAGCGCGGCATCCAGGATCCGCCGCCGCTTGTCATCGACTCGCGGCCGTCCACGCGTCGCGCGGCTCGCCCGCTCGACCGTCGTCGATCGTTCGTTTATCGAATGAACGTTCATTCGATAAACCTTATATCCCCCCGGCTCTGCGCTGTCACGCAGTTTTTCGGTCGGATCCGCTGGTTCCATGACGCTGACCGCGTCCCGTTTTGTTCCGGAAAATTTATCGAATGAACGTTCAATCGATAATCGAGCGGCGAGTGAGTGGCCCCGCGCGCGAGGAATAACTGGGCGCGACAGCCCCCGGTTAGCGGTGCTTGCGTGGTGGCAAGCCGGTGTGCTGGGTCAATGCGGTGCCCTTGCGGACTTTGCGGCGGTGACCTTCGCCGCCGGCGTCGCCGCTCGCGCGCGACCGGCCGGCGCCGGCGTTCGCGCCTGGACCGATGTGCGTGGGTTGCCACGCGGGGACGAGATGATTCTTGCCGCCGCCGATGAGATCCGCGCGGCCCATCCGCTGCAGAGCATCGCGCAGCATCGGCCAGTTGTTGGGATCGTGGTAGCGCAAGAACGCCTTGTGTAACCGGCGTTGCGCGAGGTCCTTGACGACGTGAACGCGCTGCTTCGCCTTGAGCGAGCGTAGCGGTGAGAAGCCGGTGTGATACATCGCGGTCGCGCTCGCCATCGGCGAGGGCAAGAAGGCTTGGACTTGGTCCGGGCGGAAGCCGTTGCGCTTGAGCCAGAGCGCGAGGTTCAACATGTCTTCATCGGTCGTGCCCGGGTGGGCGGCGATGAAGTACGGAATCAGATACTGCTCTTTGCCCGCTTCGTTCGAGTAGCGGTCGAACAGCTCCTTGAAGCGATCGTAGGCACCGATGCCCGGCTTCATCATGTGCTCGAGCGGGCCTTGCTCGGTGTGCTCCGGCGCGATCTTCAAGTAGCCGCCGGTGTGGTGTTGCGCGAGCTCGCGGATCCATTCGGGCGAGCGGACCGCGAGGTCGTAACGCACGCCGGAAGCGATGAAGATCCGCTTCACGCCGGGAATCGCGCGCGCCTTGCGATAGAGCGAAACCAGCGGCGTGTGATCGGTCCCGAGGTTGTCGCAGATGTCGGGGTAGACGCACGATGGCTTGCGGCACGCGGCTTCGATCTCGCGGCTCTTGCACGCCATTCGATACATGTTCGCGGTCGGGCCGCCGAGATCGCTGATGTTGCCGGTGAAGCCGGGCGCCTTGTCGCGAATCTGCGCGACCTCGCGCAAGATCGATGCTTCCGATCGGCTCTGAATGATCCGGCCCTCGTGCTCTGTGATCGAGCAGAAGCTGCATCCGCCAAAGCAGCCGCGCAGGATCGTCACGGAGTGCTTGATCATCTCGAACGCAGGGATCTTGGCGACCTGATGCCGCGGGTGCGGAATGCGCTGGAACGGCAGCTCGTACAACGCATCCATCTCCGGCGTGGTCAACGGCTCGGGCGGCGGGTTGATCCAGACGTCGGTCTTGGCGTGGCGCTGCACCAGCGCGCGCGCGTTGCCGGGGTTCGACTCGAGGTGAAGGATGCGCGACGCATGTGCGTACAGCACGGGGTCCGCGGTGACCTGCTCGAAGCTCGGCATCCGGATCACTTGGCGGGCGCGATCGATTTTGCGCGAGCGGAGCTGGACGAGCGGCGCCGGCGCGGCGGTTTCTCCGGTCGCGCACGGGGCCGTCTTGCGCTCGTCTTCCATCGCGTACGGATCGCGTGGCGGCTCGACTTTGCCCGGCGCGTCGACGCTCGACGAATCGACTTCGATCCAGTCGCCCAGCTTCGCGCCGGCGGGCGTGAGAAACGAGGTGCCGCGCAGATCGCGAACTTCGCCGATCGGCGTGCCTGCTGCGAGGCGATGAGCGAGCTCGACGATCGCGCGCTCGGCGTTGCCGTATACGAGTAAGTCCGCGCGCGATTCTGCGAGCACCGAGCGCCGGACTTTGTCCGACCAGTAGTCGTAGTGCGCGATTCGCCGAAGGCTCGCTTCGATGCCGCCGATCACGA
>CAZDGY010001110.1:0-2273 GCA_964504685.1 uncultured Kofleriaceae bacterium
TGGCCGCGCGAGCGGTTCACGATGGACGACAAGGCGAACGCCGCGGTGCGAGAGGCGTTCGTCCGTCTCTACGAAGCTGGCCTGATCTTCCGCGCGAAGCGCATGATCAACTGGGATCCGGCGAGCCAGACCGTGGTGTCCGACCTCGAAGTCGACACCGCGGAAGAGAACGGCCAGCTGTGGGACATTCGCTACCCCGTTGTCGGCGGCGGTGAGATCGTGGTCGCGACGACGCGGCCCGAGACGATGCTCGGCGACACCGGCGTCGCGGTGCATCCCGACGACGAGCGCTACAAGGCGTTGGTCGGCAAGCAGCTCGAGCTGCCGCTGTCGGGCCGGACGATTCCGATCGTCGCCGATACGTTCGTCGACCCCGCATTCGGCTCCGGCGCGGTCAAGGTGACCCCAGCGCACGATCCGAACGACTACGAAGCGGCGCAACGCACCGGGTTGCCGATCCTGCAAGTGATCGACACCCACGGCAAGATCTGCGCGCCGGCACCCGCGAAGTACGTCGGGATGACGGTCGAAGAAGCGCGCGCGGCGGTCGTCGCCGATCTCGAAGCCGGCGGGTTCCTCGTCGCGGCGAAGCCGTACAAGGTGCCGCGCGGTCGCAGCCAACGCTCGGGCGCGGTGATCGAGCCGATGTTGATGGATCAATGGTGGGTCAAGGCGGCTCCGCTCGCGGCCGCGGCCGCGACCGCGGTCGAGCAGGGCAAGACGAAGTTCGTCCCCGAGCTCCACACCAAGACGTTCATGAACTGGATGACCAACATCCGCGACTGGTGCATCTCGCGCCAGCTGTGGTGGGGCCATCGCATCCCCGCTTGGTATTGCGACAAGTGCGGGCACATCGAGGTGTCGCGCGAGGATCCGACCGCGTGCAGCAAGTGCGGCAGCACGCTGCGCCAGGACGACGACATCCTGGACACCTGGTTTTCGTCGGCGCTGTGGCCGTTCTCGACGCTCGGCTGGCCCGAGAAGACGCGCGGGCTCGCAGCGTTCTATCCAAACAACGTGCTGGTCACCGGGCCGGACATCATCTTCTTCTGGGTCGCTCGGATGATGATGTTCGGGCTGTACTTCACCGGCAAGGTACCGTTCCGAATCGTGTATCTGACGTCGCTCGTCGTCGACGAAAACGGCGACAAGATGTCGAAGACCAAGGGCAACGTGATCGATCCGCTCGACGTCGTGCACGGCGCGACGCTCGAGACGCTGCTCGGCCGCGTCGACGTCGAGAAGCCACCCGATCCCGACGGCACGAAGAAGGCGATCAAGAAGCACTTTCCCAAAGGCATGCCCGCGATGGGCGCCGATGCGCTGCGGTTCGCGCTCGCCGCGCTCAACACCGGCAGCTCGCGGATTCGGCTATCGATCGATCGGGTCGAGGGCTTTCGTAACTTCATCAACAAGCTGTGGAACGCATCGCGGTTCGCGCTGATGAACCTCGACGACTTCGACCCCGAGCGGTTCGAAGCGCAGATCGCGACGCCGGCGGGCAAGGCGGCGCTCGGCATGCCGGAGCGGTGGATCCTGTCGCGACTGCAGGCGGTGTCGGGCCAGGTCGACGCGTCGCTCGAAGCGTTCCGGTTCGCCGACGCTGCGAACGCGATCTATCACTTCGTGTGGGACGAGCTGTGCGACTGGTACATCGAGCTCGCGAAGCCGCACCTCTATCAGAGCGACGAGCTGCAGCAAGATCAGGCGCGCACCGCGAAACGCCACATCGTGCAAGGCGTGCTCGCGACCGCGCTCGAAACGACGATGCGGCTCCTGCATCCGTTCGCGCCGTTCGTGACCGAAGAGATCTGGCAGAAGCTGCCGAAGCCACCGCAACTGCCCGGCTCGTTGATGATCACGGTGTTCCCGCGCAACGATCCGCAATGGGTCGATCCGGCAGCCGAGGCCGAGATGCGGCTCGTCCAGGATACGGTGTCGGCGATCCGCATGTTGCGCGCGACCTACACGCTGCCGCCGGCGCAGACGATCGCGATCGAGCTGCGGGTGTCCCGCGATGCCGCGCGCGAGATCCTGCTCGGTTATAAAAAGCTGCTCGAGAATCGCGCGAAGGTGACCGCGACGATCGCGGCGACCGGCCCCGCCGTTCGGGGTGCGGCCAAGACGCTGGTCGGATCGAACATCGAGATCGTGATGCCGCTCGGCGGGCTCGTCGATCCGAAGACCGAGACCGCGCGGCTCGAGAAAGACATCGCGAAGTGCGACAAAGAGATCGGCGGGATCGAGAAGAAGCTCGGTAACGCCGACTTCCT
>CAZDGY010001111.1:0-2262 GCA_964504685.1 uncultured Kofleriaceae bacterium
CCGTTCGTGAACAGTCGAGCGTCGACGCCGGGCACCTCGAGCGTCGGCACGCCGGTCGCGTCGGCGGTCTCGTCGGCGTTCGCGATCGGCAGCACGCGCACCTCCGACGTCGTGACGTCGTTGTCCCACCAATCCGACGACACTTCGGCGATCGTGCTGCCCCCGGCGGCGTCGGGGCGCGACGCGACGACGTTGCGCGCGAGCGTGAGCTCGGTGACGACGCTGGGCGCCATCGGGTTCGTGTAGTCGACGACCGCGAGCGACATGTCCGACAGCGACACCAAGCGATTGCCGACGAAGATGCCGCGCTCGACCCAGCCTTTCGTGCGCGCCGCGCTCGCCGTCGTCTGCGTCGTCGGCGTGAACTCGATCAGCTGCAGCCCGTTCGTATAGGTCTGTTGCGTCGAGTCCCAGCCGGAGAACGGCAGCACGACGAGGCCCTTGGTCGCGTCCATCGTGAACGCCTTGAACGTGTCGGTCGCCGGCGTCCAGGCCCAGCCTTGGCCGAACTGCGAGGTGCCGAGCCGAACCGGCGCAGCGGGGTTCGTGACGTCGAGGTAGGTCAACGTCACCGCCTCGCCCTCGTTGGAGTTGTTATCCGAGCTGCCCAGCGCGAACAGCCGTTGTTGTGGCGCGGGCAAGATGTTCCACACGCTGCCCGGGATCGTGACGGTGCCGGCGAGCGCGGGTTTTGCCGGGACGGTGAGATCGTAGACTTGGAACGGCGTGGAACCGCTGCTCCAGCCGCTCTCCGGCGACAAGTACAGCCGACCGCTGTCGAACCGCGCCGCAGCACTCCAGCCGGTCGCCGGGATATCGAGCTGCGAGACGAGCGCGGGATGATCCGGGTTCGTGAAGTCGACCGTCGACAGGATGAAGCCGCTGGTGTCGTCGCAGTAGTTCTCGCCGCCGCAACCGATCACGTGCGCGGTCGCACCGTCGGCGAAGTCGAGGTTCCACCGGCCGTTGTCCGCGCCCCAACCTTGAACCATGCCGTCTACCGAGATCGAGCCGCGCTGCACGATCGCGCCGTTTGGATCGGAGATGTCGAGATACTGCAGCGCGGTGCGCCCGGTGTCGCGATCGTTCGCGTCGATCAGATCGTGCGCGAGCATGATCGAATTCGGCGTGACGTTGAAGATGCCGGCATAGCCAGGCAACGAGACTTCGCTGACGCTCGTGATCGTGTTGTTAGCGAAGCTGACCGACGAGACGATCACCTTCTCGACGTTCTCGCCGCCGCTGTTGTTGTACCAACCGTAGGACCAGCCGTAGTCTTCGCTCACCGCGTAGATCACGTTGCCGACGACGCGATCGTCCTCGACCCAACCGCCGAGCTTCGCGTCGCCGAGCACCTTGATGTTCGTCGGGTCCGTGGCATCGAGCCCGCGCACGATCGAGCCGCGAAACGGCGTGCCGTCATCGAGCGCGCCGTACCAATCGGCGACGACCACGATCGCGATGCCGTTGTTGACGACCATGTCGACCGGCGAGCCGTAGATCGGCGAGCGACCGAGCAACGCCGGATGGTCGACGTCGGTGACATCGAACACCATCAAGCCGCGAAACGCGTTGAGGTAGTAGAGCCGGTTGCCTTCGAGCCGGTACAGGTCGGTCTCTTCGACCGTACGTGCGGTGCCGGTGGTCGTCGCGCTACCGCTCCCGGGCGCCGCGCCGGAGCCGCCGCCCTGCGCGCCGTCGGTATCTCCGAATTCGTACCAACTCGGAGGCGCCGAGACGAAGCTGGTCTGGCCAGGGTAGCGGTCTTCATCGCTCGAGTTACAAGCGGCGAACAGCGCCGAACCCAATGCGATCGAAAGCGCGAGGCGGCTCATCCGGTGGCGAGAGTGCGAGGACAGTGCCACCGGGAACCGCGCGAGATCCGTGGAGTTCTCGACCGCTAGCTCTCAGATTGCCGCCGGGCGCCTCAGATTTTCGAGGCTAGAAGAAGGTGGCGGGATTGGCCGGTCTTGCAGCGGGAACCCTGCTGGCGCGGACGGCGGCATGAGCGTGGTCGTCGTGCGGCCCGCGGTCGATGGGTCGAACGGCACGAAGCCGATGCCGAGCGCGGGCGATGTCGCGGACAATGTGAAGTCGTCGTGGCCGAAGGTCGGGTTCACGAACTTCGGGTCGGCCGAGATCGAGCCGAGCTCCTCGGACTGTTTCGACTGGAACTGCGCGAGCGTGTAGCTCGCCGCCGGCGTCTGGATCTGGAAGCTGATCGCGCAACGCCACGGCATCGCTCGCCCGAAGGGCGACTAG
>CAZDGY010001112.1:0-2261 GCA_964504685.1 uncultured Kofleriaceae bacterium
GATGCCGAAGAGCGTCAGCGTGTTGATCGAGAAGTCGAAGACCTTGACGAACGCAAACGTGCCGACGAGCGACACCGGGATGGTGATCGCCGGGATGATCGTGCTGCGCCAGTTCTGCTGGAAGACGAACATCACGAGCACGACGAGGCCGATCGCTTCGATCAGCGTCTTGACGACCTCCTCGATCGAGATCCGGATGAACTTCGTGCTGTCGAACGGATACGTGACGCGCCAACCGGCTGGCATCGTGTGCTGGAACTCACCGACCTTCGCCTTGACGTTGTCGGCGACCGAGAGCGCATTCGCATTCGGCGCGAGCAACACCGCGAGACCCGACGCGGGATGGCGATTCACCCGGGTCGCGAAGTCGTAGGCCTCGCTGCCGAGCTCGACGCGAGCGACATCACCGAGCCGGACCGTCGCCCCGTTCGGATCGTACTTGACGATGATCGCCTTGAACTGCTCGGGGGTGCGCAGCTTCGATTGCGCGGTGACCGTCGCGTTGAGTTGTTGGCCGGGCGGCGCCGGTTGCGCGCCGATCTTGCCGGCCGAGACTTGGACGTTCTGCGCTTGGATCGCCGCCTCGATGTCGCTCGGCATGAGGTTGAGCGCGAACAGCCTTTGCGGATCGAGCCAGATCCGCATCGCATACGCGCCGCCGAACACTTGGATGCCGCCGACGCCGTTAACGCGCGCGATCGAATCGGCCAACGTGCTGTTGAGGTAATCCGCGATGTCGCTGTCTTTCGCGCGGTCGGTCTCGTCGTAGATCGCGACGATCGTCAGGAAGTTCGTCTGCGCCTTCGTGACGACGATGCCGCCCTGCTGCACCGTCGGAGGCAACCGCGGGATCGCCTGCTGGATCTTGTTCTGGACCTGAACCTGCGCGACGTCGGGGTTCGTGCCTTGCCTGAACGTGACGTTGATGTTCGCCGTGCCCTCCGACGTCGACGTGCTCGAGAAGTACAACAGGCCGTCGATGCCGGTCAGCTGCTGCTCGAGGACTTGGGTCACGCTCGCTTCGACCGTGTCGGCGGAAGCGCCGGTGTAACCGGCCGAGATGTTCACGCTCGGTGGCGCGACGTCGGGATACTGCGCGATCGGCAACGCCAAGATCGACGCGACGCCGGCGAGGATGATGCCGATCGAGAGCACCCACGCGAAGACCGGGCGGTTGGCGAAGAACCTCGCGAGCATTACTTCCCCGGAGGTTGGGGCGGTGCGGAGCCCGATCCGGACCCTGCGCCGAGCTCGGTCGCGTGCACCGGCATGCCCGGCCCGATCTTGTTGAGACCTTCGACGATCAGCTTGTCGCCGGCCTTGAGCCCGCTGTCGACCAGCCAGCGATCGCCGATCGCTCGACTCGCGACCACCGTGCGCAGCTCGACCTTGCCGTCGGCGCCGATCACCATCGCGCTCGCGCTGCCCTTGGGATCGTGAGTGATGCCCTGCTGCGGTGCGAGGATCGCGTTCTGATCGATCGCTTCATCGAGCTCAGCGCGCACGTACATCCCGGGGAGCAACGTACCCTCCGGGTTTGGGAACTTCGCGCGCAGCGTCACCGTGCCGGTTGCCTCGTCGACCGCGACCTCGGAGAACTCGAGCGTGCCGTCGTGATCGTAAGTCGAGCCGTCGGGCAGCAACAGCTTGACCGTGGTCGAGCCGGCTTGCAGCCCACCCGAACCGAGCTGCGCGCGCAGCCGCAGTCGCTGCTCGGTAGACTCGGTGACGTCGACATAGATCGGATCGAGCGCGCGGATCGTTGCGAGCACGGTCGGCTGTGCTGCCGTGACCAGCGCGCCCGGGGTCACCGACGATTTGCCGATCCGGCCGCTGATCGGCGCCACGATCGACGTGTAGCTGAGGTTGATCCGCGCCATCTCTAGCGCTGCGGTCTTCTGAGCGACGCTGGCCGCAGCCTGCGCGTGGGCGAGCCGCGCGTCATCGGCTTCCTGCTTGGACACGCCCTCGATCTTGAGCAACCCGGCGTAGCGGTCGTCGCGAATCTTCGCGGACTCGAGCTGCGCTTTCGCGCTCGCGAGGTCGGCGGATGCGGCCTGATACGCGGCTTGATATTGAGCGGGCTCGATCTGATAGATCACCTGGCCCGCTTTGACCGCCGCACCCTCTTCGAACGTGCGCGCTTTGACGATGCCGGTGATCTGCGGCCGAACTTCGGATTCGAGCGATGCGGTCGTCCGGCCGGACAGCTCGGTCTGCAGCGTCACCTTCTCGACCTTGAGCGTCACGACCGAGACTTC
>CAZDGY010001113.1:0-2259 GCA_964504685.1 uncultured Kofleriaceae bacterium
CGCCGAACATCAGCAGCTCGGTCGCATGGCCGAGGCCGACGATCCGCGGCAGCAAGTACGTCACGCCCATGTCGGCTCCGGACAAGCCGACCTTCGGGAAGATAAAGCCGAACCGCGCCGCCGCCGCCGCGATCCGCAGATCGCATGCACACGCGATCACCGCGCCGGCTCCGACCGCGACGCCGTTGACCGCCGCGATCACCGGCCGGCGACAACGTCGGATCGCCGCGATCAGTCGCCCGGTCGCACGCGTGAACGCGAGCAGCTCCGGCGTCGCGCGTCCCAACAAGTGATGGATGATGTCGTCCTGATCGCCGCCCGAGCAGAACCCGCGACCGGCGCCGGTCACGACGACTGCGCGAACGTCGTCCACGCGATCGAGCTGCTCGAAAGTCTCGGCGAGCTCGCGATAGCTCTCGAACGTCAGCGCGTTGAGCCGCTTCGGCCGATCGAGTGTGATCAGAGCCACCCCTGCGGCGAGCTCGAGCTTGAACGTCTTGGGCTCGGGCAACGCACTCATTCTTCATGCTCCAGATACGCCACGACTTGGATCTCGACAAGCGCCTCGGGCTCGACCAGCGCGGTCACGCCGACCAGCGCCATCGCGGGAAAGTACGTGCCGAGCCGCGCGCGCCACACCGCGCCGATGTCTCTGCGCGCGGCGCGATAGGCCGCGATGTCGGTGACGTAGACCGTCATCTCTGCGATGTCGCTCGGATGCGCGTGCGCGACCTTTAGCACCGCGAGCACGTTGTCGAGCGTCTGCGCGAACTGGCCGACCAGGTCCTTCGCGACGAACACTTGCTGCGCGTTCCAGCCGATCTGACCGGCGACGTGCAGCACCTTACCGTGGCCGATCCGGCCGTCGGCGTAGCCCTTCGGCGTTAGACCTTCGAGCAACACCAGCTCCGTGCTCATTTCAGGATCGCTCCTCCATCGATGACGATGGTCTGGCCGTGAATGCCGCGCGCGCCGTGATCGCACAACGACACCACCGCGTGCGCGACTTCGTCGGGCTCGATCATGCGTTTCTGCGGGCTCATCGCTTCGAGTGTCGCGCGCGCATCGGCGACGCTGCGCTTGGTCTTGTCCGCGATCCGGGCAACCGCATCGCCGGCGAGCTGCGTGTCGACCCAGCCCGGGCACACCGCGTTGATCGTCACGCCGGTGCGTGCGAGATCGATCGCGAGCGCGCGGGTCATCCCGACCATCGCGTGCTTCGCGGCGCAGTACGCGGACGAGTAGCCGTAACCCGATACCCCGGCGTTCGACGCGATGTTGATGATCCGACCCCACTTCGCCGCGGTCATCCCCGGCGCGAGCGCGCGAATCAACCGAAACGGCGCGGTCGCGTCGAGCTCGAGGATGCGATCCCAGAGCGCATCGGTCGTGCGATCGAGCGAGGCGCTCTCGGCGATCCCAGCGTTGTTGACGAGGATGTCGACCCGGCCGTGCGGTGCGAGCTCGGCGACGAATCGATCGGTCGCCGCGCGGTCGCCGAGATCCGCGACGAGCGCGACGCCGCCGATGTCGTTCGCGACCGCCTGCAAGTCGGCCGCGCCACGCCCGCACACCACGACCTTCGCACCGGCGGCTGCCAACGCGCGCGCGCACGCGGCGCCGATGCCTCGGCCACCACCGGTGACGAGCGCTAGCTTACCGGCGAGCGGCGGACTCACGCCCGGGGCATATCACGGCGGCGCGGGCTTGAGGGCGAGCATGACGCCGGTCCAACCGTCGAGGTTCTCGTTCGTCGTCACGATCGTCTGAGCTGGCACCACGCCGGCGTTGCTCTGCGCGAGGTAGCCACCCGCGAAGTCTTGCGACCCGCCGGCGTCCTGAAGATCGTTGTAGAGTGTGGTGAATCCAGCCGGCAGCGTCTGAGTCGACGTTCCGGCGGGGACGTTGTTGTCGTTGTTGTCACCGTAGAGCAGCACGATCACGTCGCCGTCGGTGGTCGTCGTCAGCCCGGGCACGACCTGCATCTGCGGCGACACGTTCTCCCCGCAGCCATCCGGCTCGGTCGTCGTCCCCGGCGTGCCGATCGCATCGAACGGCGTGGTCGTATCGATGCCGCGAAACACGTCGATCGCGGCGACGCAGTAGCCGGTGCAGATCGCCTGCGCGGCCGGCATCATCGTGATCGCGACCGCAACCTTCATGTAGACCGCCGACGCCGAATAGTTGCAGTGCGGATCGGTCCATGGCGCGACGGTCGCGGTCCATCCGCCGAGCGACGGCGCGGTCCAGGTCCCGAAG
>CAZDGY010001114.1:0-2254 GCA_964504685.1 uncultured Kofleriaceae bacterium
CAAGCGGCGGTGACATTCGACGATACGTTACACGTCGGGTCGATCGGCCGGTGCTAGACACGGGCACGTCCGCTTCACGCTTGCGCGAGACCCCAACCCTTTACCACCTTCGTCTCCTAGCGACGATGAGCGGATCTATGCGCAGCGCGATCTCGAGTCGCTATCCGTTAGCATTGAAGCCCGTAGTTGGCGGTCGCGTCGACTCGACCGCTCTGCGCCTGTCGTTACAGGGTGCTCTAGCTTCAACCGATCAGGCTCGGTCGCGTCCATGCCGAATCCCTCACGTGTTCCGAATCGCGCGGTCGATTCTCGCGAGATATGCCGCCTCCTTACTCATCCCAAGTAACTTCGCCCGTACCCCATCTGGAAGCAGCGAACGGCCGAGCACGCTTTGGACAAGCAGCGAGGAAGCACTCGCCGAATGCGAGGCTCGAATCGCTGCAGCGCGTACGCCGACGCTAGTAGCGGCGAGCGGCAAGATGACCGTTCTCTCGTATGCGCAGAAGTGGCAGAGCGGTCGCGACATCGCCGCGAAGAAGGATGACCAACGTCGTCTCGACAATCACATCCTTCCCGCTCTCGGAGGAGTTCCGCTTGCTGACCTTCGGCCTCGTCACATCCGCGACTTTGTCGAGAAGTTGAAGACCAAGAAGAAGATCCGCCAGGCGCGCAAGGATGGGACCCTGGTAGGAGTCGACGCGCTGATCGCGCCGCGGACGGTACTACACGTCTACGGAACGCTCCGCTCGATGCTAAACGACGCCGTCGCGGACGAGATGATCGCGGCAACACCCTGCGTCCTGAAGGACGAGTTGCCGCAGAAGAAAGACAACGACCGCACGTGGCGCCGCACGGCGGTGTTCACGCGCGACGAGGTGCAGCAGGTCATCTCGGCGTCACCGGAAGATCCCAGACGACCGACGCGTGATGTACGCGATCATGTTCCTCGGCGCGATGCGATTCGGTGAAGCCGCCGCGATCACGTGGCGTGACTACGACGCGGCAGCGAAACCGCTCGGCAAGTTCGTGATCGAGAAGTCGTACTCGTCCAAGACGAAGCAGACGAAGACGACGAAGACGGACAACCCGCGCGAGATGCCCGTGCATGCGACACTCGCGAAGATCCTGGCGGAGTGGAAGCTCGGCGGCTTCAAAGAGCTGATGAAGCGCGACGCGCGCCCGGAGGATCAGATCGTCCCTTCGCGCCACAAGCGCTCGCGCAACGTGAACCACATGCTGCGACGGTTCCACGAAGACCTCGAGCGCATCGGCTTGCGAGCTCGTCGCCAATCCGACGCGCGTCGGACACCACGCTGCCGTGGGCGACGTTGTGCGAAGAGGTCGCGAAGGTTCGCGTCAGCTTGCTCGAAGGGAAACTGATCGAGTTCCCCATCGCAGCGACTGGGACCGCGGGGCTTTCGCCTGTAACGGCAAAACCCGCGAACCCCTTGGGGCCTCGTTACACTACTCGTTACAGTGGCCCAACCCTCTGTAACGAGACTCTAAATTGGCGGAGCGGACGGGACTTGAACCCGCGGCCTCCGGCGTGACAGTTCAGTTTCGGCGTCGCGGGGTGTCGACTGTCGTCGTTCGCATCGAGTGATTCTCACCGGTTGCGCAGCCGGCGGCGTGTCTGAGTGGACACGGTTAGCCTCCAAGCGACGACGGCTTACTACACATTTACTACAGTCGACGGACTCCGAAAATCGAGGCGACTCGAATGCTAGTAAGCTGAGTTGTGGTTCAACTCGGCCTGCACACCGATGCCGCCGTTGATGTTCCGGCGAGCATGCTCGCGCGGATCGTCGATGTGCTCCATCCGGCGCAGGTCTGGCTCTTCGGGAGTCGCGCGCGCGGTGAAGCTCGACCCGATAGCGACTGGGATTTCATGGCCGTTCTTCCCGACGACGCGCCCGAGCAGGATCTCGACACGTCATCGGTATGGAAGCGCCTTCGCGATCTCCGGCTCCAACGGGTCGAAGTGTTCACGATAACGCGCAGCGAATTCGATGCGTGGAAGCGCTCGCTCGGGACGCTCGCAGAGATCGTCGCGTCGACCGGTATCGTTCTGTATGGCGCCTGATTCTCCGAAGCCGGACCTGCGAGTAATCGCGGCGTTTCTCGACGACGTCGATCTCGAGCTCGATGCGGCGAAGCGGCTGATCGAGGAACCTCCAAATCGATTCGCCGCATTTCATCTGCAGCAAGCCGCGGTGAAGCTTGTCAAAGCTGTGCGACTCGGTGCGGGCGGCGG
>CAZDGY010001115.1:0-2252 GCA_964504685.1 uncultured Kofleriaceae bacterium
GATCAAGATCGCGATTCCGTTCGGCGAGCTCGCGGGCAGGGGAGCGTTGCCGGTGCGGACACCGCTGCGCGTCGTCGATGTCGGAGCGGGTTGTGGGGCGATGGTGCTCGGCATGCTTGCTGCGCCAGCGGCGAATGAACGTTCATTCGATGTGGTCGCGATCGATCGCGATGCCGCGGCGCTGCGCATCGCCGCCGCTGCGGTCCGCGCCTTCGGTGGATCGCGCGTGACGATCGCGACGCGCAAAGACGATGTCGCGACCTGCGTGCTGCCGGCCGCAGATCTCGTCGTGCTCGGCACCGTGCTCAACGAGCTGTCGGCTCCCGCGCGCCTCGCGGTCGTCGAGCGCGCCCTCGCGGCGATCGGCGACGATGGCGCGGTGATCATCATCGAGCCGGCGTTGCGTACGACCGCGCGCGCATTGCACGAGCTGCGCGACGCGGTGCTCGCTCGCAAGCTCGCGCACGTATTCGCGCCGTGCACGCGTGCGATCGCGCCGTGCCCGATGCTCGAGCGCGACACCGACTGGTGCCACGAAGATCGCCTCGTGAAGCTGCCGCCGCGCACCGCCGAGCTCGCGCGGATCACGCACCTGCGCGACAGCGGCCTGAAGTTCTCGTATCTCGTGCTGCGTCGCGTCGCGGCGTCGCTGGTCGCGCCCGGCGATGGAGCCACCGGATGGCGGGTCGTCAGCTCGCCGGTCGCGCCGAAGGGCAAGATCGAGCTCGACGGTTGCGCCGACCCCGGTCTCGTCACGCTCCGGCTCATGCGCCGGCATCGCACCGAGCACAATCGCAGCTTCGAGCGCGCGCATCGCGGTGATGTGCTCGTGGTGACCGGCGCGACATCGGATCCCGATCGCGTCGAAGTCACGAGCGACGCGACCGTCGATCGCGTCGAGCCGGCTGGCGAGGCCTAGTCTTCGTCGTCGCCAGGCTCGGACGGCGGGCGCACAGGACCGGTATCGGCGCTGCCCAATTCGACCGGCGTGCCGTCGTCGTTCTTGTCGGCTTTAGCCTTCTTGGACTTGCTCTTCTTCTTGCGCGACGGCGGAGGCAGCGTCGTCGCGGTCGCGATGTCGTCGTCGGGCATCGCGCGCATCGGCTCGGTCATCTTGTAGTCGCTCGGCGCCGCGGCGACTCCATCTACGTTCGGCTCGAACGCGGTCTCGGTCGGTTCGTCGGCCAGGAACGGGTTCGGCGTCTCGACCGGCTCGGTCGAGTCTTCGGTGCGCAGGCCTGGCACGGCTTCGACCACATCGGTGACGTGGATCGCGACGCCCGTGATGTTGTCGTGGCCACCACGCGTCTTTGCGAGCTCGACCATCTCCTTGAGCGCATCGCCGGGCTTGTCGGCGGACAAGCGTTGCGCGATTTCTTCATCGGTGGGGAAGTAGTCGTGCAAGCCATCGGAGCACAGCATGATGCGATCGCCGCGGCGCAGCTGCACGTGTGCCATCTCGACGCCGACGTCGGCCGACACGCCGATCGCGTTGACCAAGATCGTGCGCAGCGGCGAGACCTGCGCCTCTTCGATCGTGAGCTTGCCCTCGATCACGAGGACCTCGGCGACCGTGTGATCGGTCGTGATCTGCGACGCCTTGCCGTCGCGAATCAGATACGTCCGGCTATCGCCAACGTGCGCGACGAACGCCTCGGGGCCGGCGATCAACACGACGTCGAGCGTCGTGCCCATGCCGGTCTTGTCACTCTCGTTCTGACCACGCTGGAACACCGCTTGGTGCGCTTGCAGGACCGCGCTCTGCAGCAGCTGAACGAGCTCGCGGCGCCCGGTGTCGGTCGGCCCGCGCTTGAAGGTGTCGATCTCGGGCTGGGCCTCTTCGAGCGTCTTCTTGACCGTCTCGACCGCCATCGCGGAGGCGACTTCGCCTGCCGCGTGACCACCCATGCCATCGGCGACGATAAAAAATCCTCGCGCCGTCTCCATCGTGGCGGAGTCTTCGTTGTGGTCCCTCACCACGCCGACATCGGTGACGAGCCACGCCTCCAGTGTCACGCGGGTGGCCTCTTCTTGCGTAGCGGCCGCCATCGCCTTAACCAGTTGAATCTTCACCCGGGGACTCCGGCGAAACAAGCCGCGCGCGCACGATCTCGAGAGGCGGAGGCGGGTTCCCGGCCGCCGCGAGCCTACGTCCTTGCGCGATGAGGCGTGCGGTGGTCACCCGAATCGCGCCGGGTTCACGATCGCTGACCACGAATCGTCGATCGAGCCGTTGTGCAACTGCCGCAGTC
>CAZDGY010001116.1:0-2250 GCA_964504685.1 uncultured Kofleriaceae bacterium
GCTATCGCGGGGAGCGGGAGTCGCGACCGGCGCAGATGCGGGTCCGCAGCTTGCGCGCGTACTGGACGACGTGGCGGGTGATCTGGAGCTACCTGTGGCTGCGGTTCCGCTCCCGGTTTCATTCCGAGACCTGGGTCGAGCACAAGCTGCGCGCCGTTCACCTGCGCAACGCGCGCCGGATCGAAAGCACGATCATCGGCCTACAGGGCCTGTTCATCAAGGTCGGCCAGCTGATCAGCATCATGGCCAACTTCCTGCCCGAGGAGTTCCGCCGCGAGCTCGAAGGGCTGCAGGACGCGGTGCCGCCGAGGCCGTACACAGACATCGAGACGCGAATCCGCGAAGAGCTCGGCAACTCACCCGACGAGCTGTTTCAATACTTCGAGCGCCGGCCGATCGCGTCAGCCTCGATCGGTCAGGTTCACATCGCGCGGATGAAGGACGGCGCGAAGGTCGCGGTCAAGGTCCAATACCCCGACATCGAGCAGATCGTCCGGCGCGATTTGCATACGTTGCGCCGGATCTTCGGCATCGTCGAGTGGTTCATCCCGTACCAGGGCCTCGACGAGCTGTATCGCGAGATTCGCTCGATCGTGATGGAGGAGCTCGACTATCACGCCGAGGCCGACAACGCCGATCGGATCGCGGCGAACTTCGTCGGCCGCAGCGACGTCGCGTTTCCCCGCGTTGTCCGCGAGCTGTCGACACAGCGCGTGCTCGTTACCCACTTCGAGCTCGGCTGCAAGCTCACCGATCGCAACGGCGTGCGCACGCTCGGGCTCGAGCGCGGTCACCTCGCTCGCCAGGTCGTCGAGATCTACTGCCAGCAGATCTTCACCGACGGCGTCTATCACGCCGATCCGCACCCCGGAAACCTGCTCGTCCGCACGAGCGAGACCGGTGGCCCACCGACGATCGTGTTCTTGGATTTCGGCGCGGTCGCCGAGATCCCCGCGGCGGTGCGCCAAGGCATCGTCACGCTGATCCAAGGCGCGCTGCTGCGTGACACGCGCAAGATCGTCGGCGCGATGAAGCAGATGGGGTTCGTCGCGCGCGGCGCGAACGAGCACGTGTTCGAACAAGTCATCGAGTACTTCCACGAGCGGTTCCAAGAGAACATCTCGCTCGACTCGCTGAACTTGAAAGACATCAAGTTCGATCCGCAGAAGGGCTTGGAGAGCGTCGCTGACCTCCGCCGGATGGACATCTCGCTGCGCGAGCTCAGCGAAAACTTCCACGTGCCGAAGGAGATCATCGTCCTCGAGCGCACGCTGTTGCTCATCATGGGCCTGTGCACCGAGCTCGATCCGACGCTCAATCCGATGACCGTGATCCGGCCGTATCTCGAGCAGTTCGTGCTCGGCGAAGATGGCGACTGGTCGGAGCTGCTAGTCGAGACGTCGAAGGACGTCGTGATGTCGATCACCGCGTTGCCGGCGGAGATGCGCAAGCTGATGCGCGCCGCACACGCCGGCGAGATCCAGCTCAAGTTCCGCAACATCGAAGCGCCGGCCAAGCTGATGTACCGGCTCGGTCATCAACTGATCTTTGCGGGCGTCGGCATCGCGGGCGCGGCGTTCGCGGTCATTCTCGAGGGCCGCGGCGAGGACGCGCGTGCGATGTGGGGCTGGTGGACCGCGCGCGGCGCTGCGGTGTTGCTCGCGTGGAGCTGGTGGGCGTCGCGCAACTTGCTCGGCAAGCGCTAGCGCGTCACTTCACGTCGAACGCGACCTTGCCGAGCGACGTGCCGTCGGCGGCCGTGACTTCGACTTCGTAGCTGCCGGCGGTCGGCAGCGCGCGGCGCGACATCGTCGACCAGCTCTTGCCGCCGATCGCGAGCGTCGCGGTCCACACCTCTTTGCCGTCCTTCTTCCACACGTGCTTGATCGAGTCGCCGGCGTTGTTGACCTTCGACCACACCCACACGGTCGTGCCAGGCGCGAAGCTCGATGCCTCGCCGACGATCTCGTGCTTCTCGACGCCGGTGCCGACCTTGACCTCGGCCGATGCCGTCGCGTCGCCCTTTTCGGCGGGGGGCGGTGCGGGCTTGGCGTCGTCGGCCATCGCCGAGCCGGCTAGCAGCGCCATGCACAAACAACCGATGATCGAGACGGCAAAAGGCTTGTTCATTGTTCCTCCGCGAGAGTAACGCGAAGGGAGCGCCGCTAATTCGATCCGGCTCAATTGCTGAAGATCGCCGCTTGGTTCGCGATGATCTCGTCACACGTCGTGCCATCCGGAACCCGCACC
>CAZDGY010001117.1:0-653 GCA_964504685.1 uncultured Kofleriaceae bacterium
CGTTCACCCTGCCGTAACGTCAGTCGACGATCGGCTTGCGCTGGAAGTCGTGCGTCGCGGTGATCGTCCGCACCGTGCCGGTCTTCGAGCGCATCACGATCGACTCGGTCTTGGCGCCGCCGCCGAAGAACCGCACGCCGTCGAGCAAGTAGCCCTTCGTGACGCCGGTCGCCGCGAACATCACGTGGCCCTTCGCGAGATCCTCGGTGCCGTAGACGAACGCCTCTTCCTTGACGCCCATCTTCACCGCGCGCGCTCGCTCTTCGTCGTTGCGGAACCGGAGCCGCGCTTGGATCTCGCCGCCGACGCACTTGAGCGCCGCCGCGGAGATCACGCCCTCGGGCGCGCCGCCGATGCCGAACAACACGTCGATGCCGGAGTCGGGGTTCGCGGTCATCACCGCGCCGGAGACGTCGCCGTCGCCGATCAGCCGGATCCGCGCGCCGGCCTGGCGGACCTCGCCGATCAGCTGCTCGTGGCGCGGCCGATCGAGGATCACGCATGTGCACTCTTCGACCTTCTTGCCCTTGGCCTTCGCGATCCGGCGCAGGTTCCAGGTCGCGCTCTCGCTCAAGTCGATCACGCCGCGCGCCTCGGGGCCGACCGCGATCTTCTCCATGTACGTGTCGGGGGCGCGGA
This sequence comes from uncultured Kofleriaceae bacterium, assembly GCA_964504685.1. Lineage (GTDB taxonomy): Bacteria > Myxococcota_A > Polyangia > Haliangiales > Haliangiaceae > JABFXX01. Next base: position 640 of record CAZDGY010001117.1, read on the forward strand.
GGAAGCCGCCCTTC
>CAZDGY010001117.1:663-2249 GCA_964504685.1 uncultured Kofleriaceae bacterium
GGCGCGTTGAGGAACTGGCCGTCGTCCGCGATCGCGATCACGCTGATCGCGTCGGGCTCGCCGGTCGCGCATAGGTTCGTGCCTTCGAGCGGATCGACCGCGATGTCGACCTTCGGCGCGTCGCTGCTGGCGTCTTTCCAGCCCGCGCCGACGGTCTCGCCGATGTAGAGCATCGGCGCTTCGTCGCGCTCGCCCTCGCCGATCACGACCGTGCCGCGGATATCGATCGCGTCGAACGCGACGCGCATCGCCTCGACCGCGACATGATCGGCGAGCTTGCGGTCGCCGCGCCCCATCAACCGTGCCGACGCCATCGCGGCCGCCTCGGTGATGCGGACCACTTCGAGGGCGAGGTTGCGGTCTTGCATGGCCAGGGTGTACTGCGATCGCCGCGCGCCGTCTAGCGCGCTGCTGCCTGGCCGGATGCGATGATCGCGCGCAGCTCGTCGGGCAGCTTGCGCGGCCGGCCGTTGAGCCCGACCACTGCGTGGCGGGTCGCGCCCTCGGCGATGAGGTCCGCACCGCGGCGCACGCTGTACGAGAACCGGAGCGACGCATGGCGGAGCTCGAAGATCTCGGTGTGGACGTCGAGCAGGTCTTCGTAGCGCGACGGCGACTTGTAGCTGCACTGCGCCTCGACCACCGGCAGCGCGACGTTCCACGCCTCGATGTCCTTATGCGTGCGGCCGAGCGACCGCCAGTACTCGGCGCGCGCGCCCTCGAAGATCCGCAGGTAGTTCGCGTAGTACACGACGCCCATCTGATCGGTGTCGCCGAAAATCACCCGGTATTGGTAAATCATGCGGCGATCCTGATGACCCGAGCGGGGCCGCGGACGACCGCGAGCTGATCGATCTCGGCGAGCGCGGCGCGCAGGTCGCCTTCGCGCGCCTCGTGAGTCAGCACGACGACCGAGACCGGACCGGCGCCGTCTTGCACGACCTGAGCGATCGAGACTGCGTGCGCGCCGAGGATCGTCATCAACTGGCCGAGGACGCCGGGCTGATCGACGACGCCGAACCGCAAGTAGTAGCGCGCGCGGAGGTCCGCGATCGGCAGCATCGGCCGTTGCTCGCGCGGCCGCGGCCGGCGGCCCGCCTGAGTTCGCGCCATGACGTTGCGGCCGATCTCGATCACGTCGGACACCACCGACATCGCGGTCGGCAGCATGCCCGCGCCGGCGCCGTAGTACATCGACGCACCGACTGCATAGCTGTGGATGTAGACCGCGTTCTTCGCGCCCGCGACATCGGCGAGCAACCAGTTCGCCGGGACGAGCGCCGGATGGACGCGCGCCTCGATCGCGGTGCCGTGATCGCGCGCGATCACGAGCGGCTTGATCACGAACCCGAACTTGTCGGCGTACTCGAGATCGATCGGCTCGATCGCGTCGATGCCGTCGGTCGGAATCTGGGTGACGTCGACGATCGTGCCGAAGCACAGGTTGACGAGGATCGCGAGCTTGTGTGCGGCATCGCCGCCGCCGACGTCGAGCGCGGGATCCGCCTCGGCATAGCCGAGCTTCTGCGCTTCGGCGAGCACGTCGGAGAATCCTCGCTTGGTCGCGGTCATCGTCGACAGGATGT
>CAZDGY010001118.1:0-2248 GCA_964504685.1 uncultured Kofleriaceae bacterium
TGGTCGGCATCAAGCCGACCGTCGGTTTGGTGAGCCGCGCCGGCATCATCCCGATCTCGCCGAGCCAAGACACCGCCGGTCCGATCGCGCGTTGTGTCGAGGACGCCGCGATCGTGTTGACCGCGATCGCAGGTCCCGACCCAGACGATCCGAGCACCGCCGGCGCGAAGCCGGAAGACTACTCGCGGTATCTCGATCCGAAGGCGCTCGAGGGCGCGCGGCTCGGTGTTCCGCGCAAGGTGTTGTTCGGCCAGAACCGACGGATCGATGCGGCGATCGATCAGGCGATGGCGAAGCTCGTCACGCTCGGCGCGGTGCTCGTCGATCCGCTGGAGCTCGAGGTGCCGCCGGAGCTCCAAGCGCTCGAGCTCATGGTGCTCGTGTCCGAGATGGCGCCGGCGATGGCGGCGTATCTCGCGCGGCGCCCCGATCTACCGATGCGCTCGCTCGCGGACGTGGTCGCGTTCAACAAGCAACACGCCGACAAGGAGATGGTGGCGTTCGGTCAGGAGTTGCTCGAGCAAGCCGTCGCGGCCAAAGGGCTCGACGACCGGGCCTATCGCGAGGCGCGCGACAAGAGTCGGCACATCGCGCGCGACTTGCTGATCGGTAAGGCGATGCAAGATCACAGGCTCGATGCGATCATCGGGCCGACCCGAGGCTTTCCAAGCTTGATCGATCAGCTCAACGGCGACGACGCAGGCTTCAGCTCCAGCTTCATCGCCGCGATCGCGGGGTTCCCGCACGTCACGGTTCAAGGCGGCGAGTATCTCGGGATGCCGATCGGCCTGTCGTTCTTCGGCAAGGCGTTCACCGAGGGCAAGCTGCTCGGCTACGCGTACGCGTTCGAGCAAGCGACGAAGCTGCGCAAGCCGCCGACCTATCGCGCGACCGTCGCGATGCCGGGCTAGCTCGATGCCGCGGCGCGCTTGGCTTCCGCAGTGTCGGGCACGTGCTCGTTGCGCTTCATCAAGATCGGGATGAGGAACTGCGCGACGGCACCGAACACGTTGTGCTCGGGCTCTAGCATCTTGCCGATGCCCTGAGCCGTGATCAGCGCGACGAACACCAACATCATGTCGGTGATCGGTCGGACGTCGTGCTTGCGGCCGATCGCGAACATCTCGCCGATCAGCTCGCCGTACTCGAGCCGGGACATGTCCTGCGAGCGGAATTTCTTCGCGAACGCCTCGACCTCGACGCGCAGCGCCGCCCAGTCGACATCGCCGATGTACGTGTGGAATCGCTTGAGGTGGGCCACGATGTCGTCTGGCGTGCCCATCGCGATGCACTTCGTCATGTCGATGAACTGGATCAGTACGTCCTCGTGCAGCAGCTTTGCGAGCCCGACGTCGAAGATCACCAGCCGCTCGAGATCCTGAACCACCATGTTGCCGGGATGAAGGTCGGCGTGGACGAAGCCGTGCTCGAAGCACATCCTGAACATCGTCGTGCGCACGATCTCGGCGAGCTTCGGGTACGTGCCCGGGGGGAGCGCGTCGATCTTCGTGCCGCGGACGAACTCCATCGTCAGCACGCGCTTGCTGCACAGCTCGGGATAGACCTCGGGAAACGTGACGCGCGGCGAGTCCGCGAAGTTCGCGCGAAACCGGGTGTAGTTCGCCGCCTCGATCGACAGATCGGTTTGCTCGGCGATCGCCTCGACGAAATGGCGGGTGTGGCCAACCGGATCCGACCGGCGCCACGCCGGCCGCAGCGCGATGATGCGGGCGAAACCGATGAGGATCGCGGCATCGCGCTCGACTTGGCGGCGAACGCCGGGGCGAAGCACCTTGACCGCGACCTCGCGACCGTCGGTGAGCCGGCCGCGATGAACCTGGGCGACGCTCGCTGCGGCGACAGGTTTCTCGTCGAGCTCGGCGAACAACTCGGTCACCGGCTTGCCGAAGTCCTGCTCGATCGTTTGCTTGATCTTACCGAACGAGAACGGCGGCAGCTGGTCTTGTAGCTTGCGCAACCGCGCGATGACCTCGGGCGAGAACAAGTCGGGGCGCGTGCTCATCACCTGGCCGAGCTTGATGAACGTCGCGCCCGCCGTGCTCATCCCGGCATACAGGATCGCGCCGCGTAACCTGCCGACCGCACGCACCCGGCGCGGTCCCCACATGAACAACGTCGCGATCCGGCCGAATAGGTACGCGAGCCCACACCCGAGCAACACCACCACCAAAAACACCAAGTGGACGAAGTTGCCTGGCCAGCGCAGCACGCAGCTATCGTACCCGAC
>CAZDGY010001119.1:0-2245 GCA_964504685.1 uncultured Kofleriaceae bacterium
TGATCCCGACGATGTCGCCGAGCTGCGTCCGCTCGCGGCCCTCGATCGGCTTGAGCTCGGTGTGCTCGCGGCGCAGCTGCGCGATCGCCTCGTCGACGGCGGTCTCCGCCACGTCGAGCTTGCGGCGCTCGATCGCGAGCCCCTTGTAGTGCTCCGGCACGACCTCGCCGCGGATCTCGATGATCGCGGCGAACGTGAACGGCTGGCCCTTCTTGATCGGCGCAGCCTCTTCGACCCGCGGCTCGGCCACGGCTTCGAGCGAATGCTCTTGGTTCGCCTTGAAGAACGACTCGCGCACGAGCTCGTACGCGACCTCGGCGTGAACCCGCTGGCCATAGACCTGCTCGAGCACCGGCCGCGGCACTTTGCCTTTGCGGAAGCCCTTGAGCGCGACGTCCTTGCCGAGGGCGCGATACGCGTTGCCGAGCTTCTCGCTGACGGTCTCCCACGGGACCTCGACAAACATCTTCTTCTCGACTGGGGATACGTCTTCGATGCGAACCTGCATGGGCAGAGTTGGTTACCACAGGCTCGACGGTGGAGGATCTGGGAACCGTCGCGAATCGGCGACCCGCGTAAGCACCTGGGCCGAACCAGGATCCTCGACTCAGCGGCGCATGCGATACGTCGGCTCGTTGCCGACCGGCTCGCCCGGTTCGAGCAGATCGCCGAGGCCGTAGAGCTCGAGCTTGCGGACGAGGTGCTCCATGAACGTCACGGCGTCCGCGACGTCGAGCAGCTGGCCGAGCGCTCGCGCGGTCATCGCGGGAGCCTCGCCGAGCGCGTTGAGCGCACGACGTTCTCGCGCGTCGATGTGGAAGTCCGCCGGCACGATGCGTTCGACGAGGCGACCGAGCTGCGCCGATACATGCGGTGCGAGCCCGAGTCGCACGACCGCGGATTGCGCGCCCGACCCCGACGAGTAGCCGAGCGCAGTGCGCACGAGCGGTTGTTGCTGCGCCGTCCGCGTGTGGCGGCGCGGCATCGGCGTGACTCGGATCCCCGGATTCGACGGCGCGATCGAACCAGCCTGCGCCTGCGACGACGTCGCAGGATAATGCTGGGCGCTCGGCACCGTCTGGACCTGGGTCGCCGACAGCTGCTGCGGCACGCGCGACGCCGCGACCGGCGCGACTCGATCGACGGCGGTGTCTCGCAGATCGGGCCGTTGCGGGAGGATCCGCGGCGCGCCCGGGCCCCAGTTCGCGGTGGTTTCGCGATCGAAGGTCGGCTCTTCGTCGGCCAGGCGTGGCGGATTGCCTCTCGAGCCGGACACCCGACGCGCGGCTTCCTCGAGCATCGCCTTGACCTCTTGCGCTCGACCGCCGTGATCCTCGCCGACGTGGATGCCCCACGGGCCATTGCGATCGACCCCTGCGGGCCCGACGCCGAGCTCCTGGCCGTGCAGCATGATCGTCGGTCGCGTCTGGTCGCGACTGTCGGCGTACGCGCGCATGAGCACCCGTTGCTCCGCCCACTTCTCGGCGACGACCATCACCGATCGATAGTGACTCGGGCGCGCGGCTGGGCTCCGCAGCCAGTCGTCGATGATCCGGATCTGGGCCACGGCTCGCCCACATCTTACCAAGCGCGCCACGGTCGTGGCAGCCTTGGGCCGCATGACCGGCAGCGCAACCGACATTCGCCATCGCTGGCTCGAGTCGGTCGTGCTCGCCGTCGCCATGGTGGCGCTCGTTGCGACCGCGGCGACCGGGCCGGGTTGGGGCGCCGCCGCGTTGCGCTCGCTGCCGGCGGCAAATCTCGATCACACCGGTTCCGCGCCGCTGTTCGACCTCCTCGGGGCGGTCGCGATCCGGCTGCCGTTCGGCGAGCCCGCGTTTCGCATCGCGTTACTCGGCGCGGTGCTCGGCGGGCTCACGCTCGCAGGCGCGGTTCGAGCCGCTCGCCTCGTCGTGCCGAACCAACCGGCGGCTGGGGCGATCGGCCCGATGTTACTTCTCCTCGCGCCCGCGTTTCGCGAAGCGATCAGCTCGCCCGCGATGCTCGCCGCGTGCGGCACCGCGTGGACCGCAGCGTGCGCCGCGGATTTCGCACGCGGCAAAGATGCCGGACGCGGGCTCGCCGCCCTCGCGTGCACCGGGATCGTGATCGGCAGCGCGCCGTGGCTCGGTGCGCTGCTCGCGATCGTCGTGGCGATCGGGCTCGTGCGCGCCGCAGGCCCGCCCGAGCGCCGGGACCTGCGCCTGGCGATCAGCACTGCCGAATGGCAGTGCGGTTGGATCGA
>CAZDGY010001120.1:0-2244 GCA_964504685.1 uncultured Kofleriaceae bacterium
CGCCGCGTGGATCTCGACCGGAAGCCGTTTCGGCGTCGCTAGCAAGCGTCGTTGTAGCTTGTCCGACTCGTTGCGTCCGATCTTTCTTGGACGCGCAACGCGGATCGGAGGTACGGGCCTCGCTAACCGTTCGTCCCTCGGACGACTCACGCGGCGAGCGCCCCACGTCTTCTATAATGGCCGGGACGGCAGCGGACGATCCTGGTGAAAGCGACGCTGAACGCGCTCTCCGACTCGTAGCCGACCGCACTCGCCACCTCTGCGATGCTCATGTCGTCCAGAAGAAGCTCGCGGGCGATCTGCATCCGCCATTGTGTGAGGTACTCCATCGGAGTCACGCCGACCCATTTCTTGAAGTTCATCGCGAAGCCCGCGCGCGAGAGGCCGGCCGTCTTGGCGAGCTCGCCGAGCGACCAGCTGCGCGCGTGATCCGACTGCATCGCGGCAATCGCCTTGGACAACCTCGGCTCCGAAGCGGCGGCGAACCAGTTCTTCTCCTGCCCGGCGGAGGCCAAGTAGCTGCGCAGGGTCTGGACCAGAATGATGGGAGCCAGGTGGTTCAGCATCAGCGTACGCCCTGGGTGGCGGTTGCGAACCTCGGCGCCGAAACGCTCCAAGGCCCAGCGCAGGACCGCCGCCTGCTCCGCATGCGCGGGGACATGGATCACCGACGGTAGGCGGCCGAAAACGATCTCCTGGAAGTGACCGTCAAGCTGGAACGCGGAGCCCACCGACAAGAACTCGCCGCCACCGTTGCAGACGACGCTGACAACACCGTCTTGCGCTTTGCCGATTAGCTGATGCGCTTGCAGCCTTCGCTTCACGGACAGATCCGCGGCGACAACGTAGCGCTTGCCGTGCGGCAACAGAATACAGTCGCCGGCTCTCACCCGGTACGTCGCCTTCTCGCCGTCGACGGCCAGCGAGCATTCCCCGGAGAGAACGATGTGCAGGCGAATGATATCGAAGGCTGGGAATTCGATCGCCCATCTGCCGCCGGCGTCGAGGGTCGCGGCCGCGACCGCCTTTAGCTTCATCTTTGAGAGCGTCGCCGAGAGGACGTCGTTAGCATCCGAAGCGCGCGTCAACATGACGTAGACGATACAGCATGAAGTGTCGACGCACGAGCATGGCCAGTCCAGTGCCGGTGAATCACGATGGACTCGACAACTGGAGGAACACGACCATGCGCATCTTCGTCACCGGCGCGACCGGCTTCATCGGCAGCGCCGTCGTTCGCGAGCTCCTCACCGCGGGGCATCACGTGCTCGGCCTCGTCCGCTCCGACGCTAACGCGACTGCGCTCGCTGCGTCGGGTGCAACCGTCGTGCGCGGCTCGCTCGAGGACCTCGATGCCGTTCGCAGCGGCGCTGGGGACAGCGACGGCGTCATTCACACCGCGTTCATGCACAGCGCTGACTTTTCCAACTTCGCGAACGCATGCGCGGTCGATCAGCGCGCGATCGCGGCGATCGGTGACGTGCTCGCGGGCTCGAAGCGGCCGCTCGCGGTCACCACGGGCACGCCGTTCGTTACCGGCCGCGCGTCCACCGAGGCCGACGTTGGCGACCGTTCGAACCCGGTGTCGAAGCTGCGCGGTCCCGCGGAGGACATTACGCTGGCGCTCGCCGAGCGCGGCGTGCGCGCGATCGTGCTGCGGATGCCGCGCTGTGTGCACGGCGCCGCGGAGCCGGAGTGGCGCGGCGGGTTCGCGCATCAACTCGTCGCCCTCGCGCGCACCAAGGGTCACGCCGCGTACGTCGATGACGGCGCGGCGCGTTGGCCCGCGGTGCACCGGCGCGACGCCGCGCGCCTATACCGGCTCGCGATCGAGATGGCACCCGCCGGATCGCGGGTCCACGCCGTCGGTGACGAAGGCGTCGCGGTACGCGACATCGCCGCCGCGATCGGCCGGCACCTGCACGTCCCGGTCGAAGCGAAGTCGGGCGCCGACGCGCAGGCGTACTTCGGCTTCTTCGCGCAGATCGCTGCGACGGATCAGCCGGCCTCCGCCGCGCGCACGCGCGAGCTGCTCGACTGGCAGCCGCGTGAACCTGGGCTGCTTGCCGATCTCGAAGCTAACGTGCGGTAGTCCGAACCTTGGCACCGACCGCAGGTAGGAACCCGAGAGCGACACCCACCAGTCCACGTACACTCCTTATGCGCCTCCGGCGATTGCGTCCGCGCGACGAGGGAAGGCGGGACTTCGTTTCGTCCAATGGCACGCGTTACGTCACACGTTCG
>CAZDGY010001121.1:0-2243 GCA_964504685.1 uncultured Kofleriaceae bacterium
GCTTCGAGCCCATCGCAGATCCGGCACAAGATGCCGAGCGCGACATCGAGCGGCACCAACCGCTGCGCCGCCCGACCGGCCGCGAGCAAGCGCTCGAGGTCGACGCCGTCGACGTAGTCCATGACGATGACGTAGTCGTCGCCGATCTTCCCGAGGTCCTGGATCGAAACGACGTTCGGATGGACGACCCGCGCCGCGAGCCGCGCCTCGTCCAGAAAGTGCTCGACCGCGCGCTGGTTGCGCGCGAGGAACGGGTGCATCACCTTGAGCGCGACGAGCTTCTCGAACCCGGCGTCGCCGCGAGCATGCGCGAGATAGACGTCGGCCATGCCGCCCGAGCCGAGCCGGCGCACGATCTCCCATCGACCGATCACCGCCCCTGCCGGCAGTCCGTGCGGCGGGATGACGATCGGCCCGCTCTGATCTGCCGCGAGCGGGGTGCCCGAGGCGAGGTTGACCACCGAGTTGCCGGAAACCGGCGGCACACTGAGCTGCGTGGCGTCGCGTCCGAGGTCTCGGCGCTTGCCGGTGACCAGCCCGGCCACGAGCAAGATCACGCCGACGAATGCCCCCGCGCCACCGCCGACCACGAGCGGCATCATCTGGCCGCCGCTGAGCGGCGGCACGACCGCGTGCAACATCACCTTCATCTCGAGCCCGGAGATCGGGAACAAGTCGGTCTCGGCGTTCGCACTGGGCTTGCCGACCGGGACGGTGCCGGCTCCGTAGTCGAGCGCGCCGCTCACGCCTGCGGACGTCAGCTTGTCGACCTCCGCGTTCAGATCGACCGGGCGCGCCACCGCGAGATAGCCATGCTTGGCGCCGCTCTTCGGCACGACGTCGACCGTCTCGCTCACCTCGAGCTTGCCGCCGACGAGCTCCGCGCTGTTCTTGTGCAGATTCGGCTTCGCGCCGTCCGGGTCGGTGATCAACACGTCGGGCGAGCCGTCGGGCAACAGCTGGCCGAGTGTGATGACCTCGCCACCCTGCGGATGGAACGCGAGCTCGCCGCGCACGACCATGTCCTTCGCGGTCGCCTGATCGGTCACGACCGCACCCTCGACTTGGGGCACCGACGCCAGCGTGGCCGCGCGCTCGTGAATCGCGCTGCGCGTCGCACGCAGATCGCTCGCGACCATTTCCGCCGCCCCGCCCACCGACGCCTTCCACGCGTCGCTCTTGCCGCCGATCGGCTTGCGCGTCACGCCGTAGACCGCCGCCCCGGCGCCAGCGGCGACGAGCACGAGGCCAACCGCGATCAGCGCAGGCTTAGCCACGCTTGGCTCCGAACTTGTCTGTCGTCGGCCCGGCGGGTGCGTCCGCCGCAACGCCGACATCGGCCGTGTTCGCGCCGGCCTTCAGCGTCACCGTCTGCTCGATCGGCGCCTTGCTGCGCTCGCTCCAGGCCTTCAGCTTGTATTTGCCCGGCGGGAGATGTTTGAACGAGTAATGGCCGCTGTCGTCGGTCACGACGTAGGCCGGCGCCGACACGACCGCGATGTACGCCGACATGTTCGCGTGCAAGTTGCAGCCGAGCCGGATGATGCCTTCCTTCGGGAACGTGAACTCGCGCGCCTCGCCGGCCTTGTAGATGCCGAGATCGAACGCGCCGAGCGGCGAAGTCGAGAACACGTTGTGGAACACGTTGTCGAAGTTCGGGAACGCAATCGTCGAGCCGACTGGCACCGCCATGACGTGCGGCAAGAACTCGCGGCCGCGTTGCTCGATCACGCGATGTTTGACGGTGCGCGGCTTCCACTTGCCGCTCGCCGGCTCGAGCGTGACGAGGCCGAACGCGCCGGTCAGCGGTTTACCGTCGATCACCACCGCTCCGGTCAAGCTCGCTTCGACCTTCGGCGGCGCGACCTTCGCCTCGGCATCTTCGGCTTCGGAGCTGCCGACCGTTCTCGGTTGAGGCGCGGCAGCGGTGTCGACCTTCTCGGTCGGCGTCGTGATTCGCGGCGGCGCGCCTTCGCGGAACAGCGACGCGACCTGCGCGACCGCGTCCGGGCTGACCAACAGCTCGGCGGTGGAGAACAACTGCTCGGCGAGGTTCTTGTTGCCGTTCTGCAGCGCGGTGTTCGCCTTGTCGAGCAGATCGGCGGCCTCGCGCAGCTCCTGTGCTTTCTCGCCGACCGGTCCCAACTTCACCGGCGGCTTGGCCGGCGCGGGCGCAGGATTCGGGCCGGCGTTCGATGGCGACAATGCGATGGCGGCGAGGACCACGGCAACCGCCGCTACCC
>CAZDGY010001122.1:0-2240 GCA_964504685.1 uncultured Kofleriaceae bacterium
CCGAGCCTTCGGTCGTGAGGTTGACGTCGCCGGTCAACGACGGTCGACCGGGCGTCGGCTTGGCCGAGGCGAGCCCGAAGTCGGTGACCCGCACGCGTTCGTCGGTGCCGACCAACACGTTGTCGGGCTTGAAGTCGCGGTGGACGATGCCGGACGCATGCGCTGCAGCCAACCCGCGCCCAGCCGCGACGTACGCCGCGACGATCTCGGGCAGCGTCCGCTCCTTCGCGCTCTGCCACGCGCGCAGGCTCTGACCTTCGACGATCTCCATCGCGATGTACGTCGAGCCAGACACGACGCCGACGTCGTAGACATGGACGACGTTCGGATGGTTGACCTGCGCCATCGAGCGGGCTTCGAGCATCAGTCGCTCGGTCAGCGCGATGTCGGGCTTGCGCAGCTGCTTGACCGCGACGTCGCGATCGAGATCGCGGTCGCGCGCGCGGTAGACGACGCCCATCGCGCCCGCGCCGAGCCGCTCGAGCAGCTGATAGCGCCCGAACGGCGTGCCGCTAGCCCCGGGCTGCGTCGTCCCGCGGACGTGGCCGATCGCGGCCTGCGGCGCGATCGTCTCGGCAAGCGCGGCATCGCCGCTGAGCATCGTTTCGCCGAGCCCGGGCGCGACCGTCGCGTCGAGTCCCATATCGGCCGGCGGCCGCAGCCGCTCCGGCAGCTTCAGGGTGCCGCCGAGCCCCTCGCGGGAGGCGACCTTGGCGGTCACGGTCAGCAGCTCGCGGCAGTCGTCGCAGCCGTCGAGGTGGAGCAGCACCGAATTGCGCGCCGCGACGTCGAGGGACCCCGACATCAGGTCTTGCACGGCGTTTGCGTCCAGACAGTCCACCGCTTCGCATTCTGACACATGCGACAATGTCCGCGGTGTCCGAGGTCGTCCGCCAGCTCGCCGAACTGAGCAAACTAGCTGTCGCTTCCGAAGTGGCCGCGCTGACCGCTTGGGAAGCTCTGTTCACCGCGGCTCGCATGCGCTGGCCGAGCGTGAAGTTCGCCGAGGCCCAGCTGATTCCGTTTGTCGCCGAGCGGATCTACGGCGACGAGCTCGGCGTCGCGCTCGCCTCGGCGCCGGCCGCTGATCTCGCGCTCGCCGCAGCGTGCACCGCGAACGAGCAAACCGCGATCGCCGCGTTCGAGCAGGTGCTGGTCGAGGTCGATGCCGCCGGCGGTGCGACCAAGGCCTCGGCCGACCAGATCAGCGAGGTCAAGCAGGTGCTGCGCCTCCAGCTGCTCGTCGCGCAAAATGGCAAACCGCCCGGGATCGCCGGCTATCGCGGGCGCGGTCCGCTCGGCGGCTGGTTGCGGATCACCGCGACGCGCGAGCTGATCCGGGTCAAGAAGAAGTACATGCGCGAGCAACCGGTCGATCGCAGCCTCGATCTGCTGCTGACCAGTGGCATCGATCCCGGCTTCGAGATGCTCAAAGCCGAGTACCGCGCCGAGTTCGCCGCCGCGCTGCACGACGCGGTCAACGACCTGACGCTCGAAGACCGCATGGTGCTGCGCCAACAGATCGTCGACGACATGTCGATCGACGAGATCGGCGCCGCCTTCGGCGTGCATCGCGCGACCGCGGCCCGCTGGATCAATCGCGCGCGCGCTTCGCTCGTGTCGTGCACCCATCGCCGGCTCGCCGACCGCCTCGAGCTGCCGGTCGAAGAAGTCGCGAGCGTGATCCGGCTCGTGCAGAGCAAGCTCGAGGCAAGCGTGACGCGGTTTCTGCGCGACAGCTAGCCTTCTCGCCCCGCGAGACCGCGAACGCGCGCGCTGGCGTCGCTGTCACAGGGTTCTGCGCGCGGCGCGCGGTAGGCGGCGCGGGACAACGGGCGGTGCAATGCGTTTTGCTACGCCGACGCATGTTGATCGGCTTGGAAGTTACGCGCTGGAACCCTGTGCAGCTCCGCCGGTCGCGCGCGCTGCGCGAGGGTCGACGTGCGATGCAAAATCGCGTCGGTCAACCGGCGTCGATCGTGACAAGCTGCCGAACCACCGGCTGGAGACACCTGCATGAGCGTGCACGCGCCGCCCGCATCCCATCGTCTCGGCGATCTGGCGATCGATGGGCTAGATCGACTTCCTGATCGCGGACGAGGAATTGACCTCTACGATTTCGGCCGCTGTTCGGAGCTGAGATTCTTGGATCTCGGCACGAACGAGCAGGGGGCGACGATCCTGCTGCGACTCATCGCGGCGGAGGGTCGAGAGCTGAGCCTGCTCCTGAAGGGAGTCTC
>CAZDGY010001123.1:0-2240 GCA_964504685.1 uncultured Kofleriaceae bacterium
TCGGCGAGCACGTCGGAGAATCCTCGCTTGGTCGCGGTCATCGTCGACAGGATGTAGTTCGACGTGCCGTTGACGATGCCCCACAGCGCCTCGACCCGATCGCTCGCGAGCCCCTCGCGCAGCACGCGGATGATCGGAACGCCGCCGCACACCGCAGCCTCGTAGTAGACGTCGACCCCGGCGGCATCGGCTGCGGCGAACACTTCGGCGCCATGCTCGGCGAGCAGCGCCTTGTTCGCGGTGACGACGTGCTTACCCGCGGCGATCGCGGCGAGCACCGCGCGCTTGGCGTCGGTCGTGCCGCCGATCAGCTCGCACACGATCTGGACATCGTCGCGCGCGATCGCAGCGGCGACATCGGTCGATAGCTTCGCGCGCTCGACCGGGACGACGCGGCCGACCTTGTCCGGATCCCGGACCGCGATCGCGCGCACTTCGATCCGCGCACCGAGTCGGCCCGCGATCGCCGCGGCGTTGTCCTCGAGCAGCTTGACCACGCCGCCGCCGACGTTGCCGAGGCCGAGCAGCGCCACGCCGATCGTGCGTTCGCGATCGGCGGTCACTGTTGCCTCTTGTACGAGTAGTGCTCCGCGATGATCAGCCAGTCCTTGTCGAGCTGGCGAAACACCAGCGTGACCGTGCCGTTCTCGGTCCTCGCGGTGATGCCATCAGAGACTTCGCGCGTCATCGTCGCGATCGCGATCGCCATCCCGGGCACTGGGGCCGCGACCTCGACGTTCTTGATCCGGACGTGGATCTCCTTGGCCCGATTGATCCGGTCGGCGAGGTCCGCGTAGATCGAGGCCCAGCCGATCATCGGTACGCCTTCGAGCACGACGACGAGCTCCGCATCGTCGCGCGCGTAGAGCTTGGCGAGCGTTTCGACGCTGCGCACCTCGTAGGCTTGGCGCCACTGCTCGATCGCCCCGCGCACCGCTGCGGCGGTGTTGTCGGGCGCGGTCTCCGCACTCTTCGCGGTGGTTGGCCGCGCCGCCGCGTGTCCGCAACCGGCGAGCGCGAGCGCGACCAGCACAGCGGGGGCGATTCGCATGGCGCGGGTGTATCACGCAGTGTGACGTTTCGTTGTAGGGTCGCCGCCATGACGGAAATCGTCTGGCTCCACGCCCGCGAAGTCTTGGATTCCCGTGGCAACCCGACCGTCGAAGCCGAGGTCGGTCTCGACAGCGGCGCGCTCGGCCGCGCGATCGTGCCCTCCGGCGCATCGACCGGCGAGCACGAAGCGCTCGAGCTGCGCGACGGCGATGCTGGGCGCTACCTCGGCAAAGGCGTGCAAAAAGCGGTCGAGCACATCCGCGACGTCATCGCGCCGACGTTGATCGGCATGGACGCGACCGACCAAGCCGGCTGCGACGCCGCGATGATCGAGCTCGACGGCACCGCGCTGAAGAGCCACCTCGGCGCGAACGCGATCCTCGCGGTATCGATGGCGGTGGCGCGTGCCGCGGCGATCGCGCGCGACCTGCCGCTCTATCGCTACCTCGGCGGCGTCGGCGCGGTGACGCTGCCGGTGCCGTTGATGAACATCCTCAACGGCGGCGCGCACGCTGACAACAACCTCGACATCCAAGAATTCATGATCGCGCCGATCGGCTTTAGCCGGTTCGAGGATGCGCTGCGCGCCGGCGTCGAGACGTTCCATCACTTGAAGAAGCTGCTAGCGTCGCGCGGCAAGGCGACGAACGTCGGCGACGAAGGTGGCTTTGCGCCGAGCATCGACACCGGCGACGAGGTGCTCGCGATCGTGCTCGAGGCGATCGGCAAGGCCGGCTACAAGCCGGGCGAGCAAATCGCGCTCGCGCTCGACTGCGCCGCGTCGGAGTTCTTCGACAAGGCGAAGGGCACGTACGACTTCGAAGGCAAGCCGCGCAAGGCGGCCGAGCTGATCGAGACCTACGCGGCGTGGGCGCAGAAGTACCCGATCGTGTCGATCGAGGACGGCCTCGCCGAGGACGACTGGGATGGCTGGAAGCTGCTCACCGACAAGCTCGGGCAAAAGCTGCAGCTCGTCGGCGACGACATCTTCGTGACCCAGACCAAGCGGCTGCAGCGCGGCATCGACGGCGGCATCGCGAACTCGATCCTGGTCAAGCTCAACCAGGTCGGCACGATCACCGAGACCCTCGATGCGGTGCGCACCGCGCAGCACGCCGGCTACACCGCCGTGATCTCGCACCGCTCGGGCGAGACCGAGGACACGTTCATCGCCGACCTCGCGGTCG
>CAZDGY010001124.1:0-2236 GCA_964504685.1 uncultured Kofleriaceae bacterium
CTCGCGCTCGGTGCCGACCTGTTCGAAGCGCTGATGGGCGTGTACATCGCCCGCGGGCCGAACGAATCTCGGGCCTCGCGCGAACGCGGCGGCGAGCTCGTCGAGTTTCTCGCCGGAGGCTCGGACTATCCAGCCTGGTACGGCGAGCTCGCGAAGCTCGATCGAGCGTACGCCGAGGTCTGGCAAGCACCGCCCGTCGCGCGGCTTTCGCGTAACGAGCTCAGCACTGACCGCCCGCTGCAACTCGTGCCGGCAAGCACGCTGTTGCAGCTCACGACCACGGTCGATGAGGCATGGAGCGCGCTCGGCCGCGGTGAGCCCCCGACTCAGCCGCGCACGCTCGATTGGCCCCGCACCGTGTTGGTGTGGCGCGACGAGCGACCTACGGTGTACGCGTACGCTGCGGGCCTGACCGAAGGCGCGGCATTGCGCACGGTCAAGCGCGGCACCTCGCTCACCGAGCTCTCCGGGTACTTCACCGGTGATGACGCGTTCAGTCGCGCGCTCGACATGGTGCTGCGCTGGGCCGACGCGGGCGTGCTCGCCCGCTGAGCTTTGGGTTGCCCTCGCCGTCGTCGCGTGCGAGCGTCCGCGGATGTCGGTCGCGAGCTCGCGCTCGTTGTGGCTAGCGGCGATCGTCGCAAGCGGCTGCCACCGCGCGCCTGCTGCGGTCGACGACGCCGGAGTTGCCGACGCCGCCGGTGACGCGCAGCTCGCATTCGCGACGATCACGACGACGGTCAACAGCACCGCGTTCATGACACGCGAGGCGATGCTCGCCGCAGGCGAGATGCAGATCTCCGGCGAGCCGCTCGCACAAGCGATGGGTCGCGACCTCGCCGGCTATCGCCGTGACTTGTTGCCGGTGGATCTTTACGTCGAGCTCAGCGTCGGCGCGGTGTGGGTCGACCTGCCCGGCTTTTCGACCGCGGTCGAGTCGTACGAGTATTCGAAGCAGCCGATGAACAGCCTCGCGTTCGAATCGGGCGCCGGCACGTCGTTGCTCTACGCGCCGGTGGTCGATAGCGACGGTGCGACCGGCCTCGCCGCGACCGCGCATCTCGCGACGCTCGTCCAACACTTTGCCGCAGGTTCGAATGCGGCGGGCAAGTGGGTGTTCCCGGCCGGGACGTTCCCGACCAACAACGCATTCGGCGACATCAACCCGACCGGCACCGGCATCGCGAGCGAAAATCCGCTCGGCTGGCCCGGCATCTGGCCGACCGCGCACGTGTTTCGCAGCTTCGATCCGACGATCGATCCGACGAGCGCGATCGATCTGCTGTGCTCGATCAGCTCCGACGACAACATCGCGATGATCGGCGCCGACTACGAATGCGACGCGACCACGCTGCACTTGCGCGATCGCGCGTCGCAAGTCGATGCCACGATCACGCCCGGCGCCGATGGGTTTTCCGGCTGGAAGTACGGCTTGTGGGTGCTGAACTACTTGCAGATCATGCACGACTCGACGAACGCGGCGGTCGCGACGGTCGCGGACGGCGATCTCGCGAGCGTCGGCGCGCCGGGCAATCAAGTCGTCGGCGACGACGGCACCGGGCTCGCGACTGCACCAGGCACGTACCTCGGTTCGAGCGACATCGAGGGCTTCCAAGCGCAGATGTTCATCCTCGAGATCGACAGTCGCGCCGACGACTGGCTGTCGCGACTATCGACGACCGACGGCATCGCGCTGACCGGCTTTTCGACGATCGCCGACGCGCTCGCATACGACTACACCGCGCCGCTGCGCTGGTTCCCGAGTCAGATCGCGGTCGCCGAGACCGACGACGGCAGCGGCTTTCCCCATCCCTGGTACGTTCTCGCCGCGAGTGACAGCGACTTGCTCGATCTCGTCGGGCTCACCCTCGGCTACTCCGAGTTCTACGCGCTGACCGATCGCGGCAACCGCGATGTCGGCGGCGCACAGCCCGCGCTCGCGTTGTTCGACGGCGATCCGTTTCCCGCCGACGATCAGCTCGCGGACGGCGAGTCGACGCTGCACGACCGCGCGCTTGCGATGCTGCGGGTCGCGCTCGTCGATCTCGATCGCCTCCACACCGACCCCGCGACCGGCCTGCTCGTCGATACGGTCGCGCTGCCAGCGGCGGTGCCAACGCGCGGTCACACGCTCGCGACGACCTCGTGCGCCTACGTCGTGATCGGGTTGCGCACCGCGCTGCGCTCGTTGAGCTCGCAGCTCGAGCTGTACTCGAACAACACGCCCGACACCGCG
>CAZDGY010001125.1:0-2235 GCA_964504685.1 uncultured Kofleriaceae bacterium
GCCGGCGATGATCACTTGCTTTGTAAAGAACGGCTGCGCGTCCTCGACCGGGACGAACTGGAAGAACAGCTTGTACTGGGCGCTCTCGTCGAGGTCTACGACGCCCCAGTCGCGCCCGCTGATCGGGGTCGCGCGAAAGCCGCCCTGGCTATCGCCGTCGCCGCCGCGCTGCACGAAGTCGCGGACGTCCTTTTGCTGGCCGTCGATGCAGATCGTGCCGCGCATCCGCTCACCGAGCGTGAGCAAATAGCCGCGATTGCCCGGGCGGACGATCGCGAACCCAGGCGGCAACCCGATATCGGGGACGGTGAACGTGGTCTTGCCGCTCGCTCCGACCGTGATCTTGGTGGGGTTCTCGATGACGACGTCATCCATGACCTCGTCATTCCAGATCAGTGCAGTGCGGAGCGCGACCGTGCTCATAACGCCTCTTCCTCGACCGACCGCACCATGTGCGGAATAAACGAGCGCTTCTCCAAGCTCGCACGTTCGAGCTCCTCGTTGGCGCGCTCCAAAAAGTATAGCAGCTGAGGAGTTCGCAACGAGCTGGTGAAGTTGATGCCGGTGAAGTCGAAGTCTTTCGCTTTGCCCGTCTTCTTGGTCTTCGCGGTGTCGGCGGGTGCAGCAGCCGGGGCAGGAGAGGCCGCAGCAGGCGCTTTGTCCTTACCCTTCGGCTGAGCAGCGACAGGTGCGACGAGCACGCACAGAAGAAGCGCGGACATCAGCCCCCACGCGGGGGCCCGCGACCTCATTTGCATTTGATGTCCTTGCACTTGTTCTCCGCGTCTCCGTGCTTTGAATGCCCATCGGGGGCTTCTTGCAGATACTTCGCCAGATCCGTCTTGCCGCCATCGGCGTCCTGCAGGAAGTCGATCTCGAGCAGGGCGAGATCGTAGAGAGCGTCGTAACGCGCGGTGGAGTGTTTCGGTGCGTCTTTGATCACGCGCGACCAGGTCTTCTTGGCCTCGGGGAACTCCTTGAGGCCGCGTTCGGCGACGCCTAGCGAGACCATCGCGCCATAGTCGTCGTCGCGCTTTTGGACGATCTCCGCGAGCTCTTTCTTGGCTCGCTCGTAGTCGCCGGCGTCGAGCAAGATCGACGCTTTGTTGAAGCGCGCGTCGATGTAGTTCGGATCGAGCTCGGCCGCCTTGTCGAAGCGCTGGAACGCCTCCTGCGACTTGCTCTGATGCTGCGCGAGCACCGCGAGCGCGTTGTAGATCGCCGGATCCTTCGGGTCGGCTGCGATCGCTTTCTGGAGCAACAGCTGCGCGAGCTCGAACCGCTTCTGCGCGATGTAGACCTCGGCGAGCTCGGTGTAGATCTTCGCGTTCGTACCGGACAGCCGGACCGTGTCGCGAATGACCGTGACCGCTTCGTCGTACTTGCCGCCGTCGCGAAATAGCGAAGCGAGCCGAGCCGCGCCGTCGCGGCGATTCGGATCGTCGTCGTCCATGCCCTTGAGCGCGGTCTCGTAGTCGGCCTGCGCCTTGTCCTTGTGACCGGCGCGGCGGTGCGCCTCGGCGCGCGCGAGCAGCGATTGCGTGTGGCCAGCGTTGATCTGTAGCGCCTTGCTGAAGTCGTCGATCGCTTCGTCGTCATCGCCGTTCTTCCACGCGATCACGCCGAGGTCGTACCAAGCCTCCCAGATCGAGCTGTCTTCTTTGAGGGCGTCTTTGAAGCGGCCCTTCGCGGTCTCGTACGAATCGGGACCGCCGACGCGCAGCGCTCGCAACCCAGACTCGAACGCCTTCGACGCCGTGCTGCTGATCTTGTCGTGCGTCTTCTCGCTCTTGCCTTTGCCCGCGACCGCGCGCGTGCCCTTCTGGGCACCGCCGCACGCAGCGAGCGCGATCATCAGCCAGAGGATGATGGCGCCCCTCATCGCGCGACCTCCGTCATCATCTCCGGGTTCGGCGGGCGATCGCCGACGCGCTCGTGGGCGCGCGCTTCGTGCTCGGGCGGGAACTTCGCGGAGTCGAGCTTGCCGAGCTCCTCGCGGATCTTCGCGGTGTACTCGTCGTAGACTTGAAGCTTCAACGCAGTCTCGTAGCCGGTCGTATACGCGGTGACCGCCTTCTCCTGGGTGTTGAGCACGTAGCCGTTGATCGTGTCTTGGTAGGCCTGGCAATCGCCTTCTGACAGGCCAGTAGGGCACTTGCTGCCGGCGACTGACAGCGCGTCGGCGAACACGGCGTAGACCTGGCCGATGCGGAACAGCGCGGCCGAGCCCCACTT
>CAZDGY010001126.1:0-2234 GCA_964504685.1 uncultured Kofleriaceae bacterium
CGGCACGTCGCACGCGCAGCCGGGATAGGTGTTCTCGCGCCACGTGCCGCCGAGCTCGCTCGCCTTCTCGAGCAGGATGAAGTCGCGCACGCCTCGCTTGAGCAAGCGGATCGCGACCGCGAGCCCGGAAAACCCGGCGCCGATGATCACCACACGGGTATGGGTGGTCTCCATGAGCGTGACACCCATGGCGTTCCATGTTTGGCGCTGCGAGGCCAGCCGAAACCACCGGCGTCTCGCCAGACATGGCAATGTCACAACCTCGCGATGGACTACAGGACGGCTTTCATCACCGGCGCCGCCGGTGGGCTTGGCTCCGCGCTGGCTCGCAAGCTTGCGAGCTCCGGCGTCGCGGTTGCGCTCTCCGACCGCCGGCCCCAGGAGCTCGAAGCGGTCGCGCACGCGATCCGCGCCGCCGGCGGAGCCGTCCGGACCTACGTGCTCGATGTCGCGCAGCCCGACGCGGTGCGCACGACGATCCAGCGTGCCGACGACGAGATGGGCGGGATCGATGTCGTGATCGCGAACGCTGGCACGAACGTCGAGCGCTGGTCGGGTGACCTCACGTTCGAGGACTTTCGCGCCGGAACCGCGGTCAACCTCGACGGCGCGGTCGCGACCCTGCTCGCGATCCTGCCGCGCATGTGCGAGCGCAGACGCGGCCACCTCGTCGGCATCTCGAGCCTCGCGCAGTACCGTGGGCTGCCGGGCAACGCGATGTACTCCGCGACGAAGGCGTTCCTGAGCACGTTCCTCGAGAGCCTGCGCGCCGACCTCCACAGCGTGGGCGTCTCGGTGACCGACGTTCGCCCGGGATTCGTGAACACGCCGATGTCGGACGCCGCGAGCGGCCCGCATCCATTCCTGGTCGAGAGCGATCGCGCAGCCGAGATCATCGTGCGAGAGGTCGCCAAGCGCCGAGCGGTGATCGCGTTCCCGTGGCAGCTCGCGGCGATCACGCGCTGTGGCATGTTGCTCCCCGCGTCACTGTATGACCGGCTCGTGAACGCGGCGCGAAAGGACCCGAAAC
Source organism: uncultured Kofleriaceae bacterium (assembly GCA_964504685.1). Classification (GTDB taxonomy): domain Bacteria; phylum Myxococcota_A; class Polyangia; order Haliangiales; family Haliangiaceae; genus JABFXX01. Next base: position 1,031 of record CAZDGY010001126.1, read on the forward strand.
CATGAAGGCACTCGTCCTCACCGGCCACGGCGCACCCGAGGTGCTGAAGGTGCGCGAGCAGCCCGAGCCGGTCGCGAGTCGCGGCCAGATCCGGATCGGCGTGCGCGCTGCCGGCGTGAACTTCGCCGACATCATGGCCCGCCAGGGCTTGTATCCCGACGCACCCAAACCGCCGGCCGTGCTCGGCTATGAGGTCGCGGGCACCGTCGAGTCGGTCGGCGACGGAGTGACCCGGTGGAAGGTCGGCGACCGCGTTATCGCCGGGACTCGGTTCAAAGGCTTCGCGGAGCTCGCGGTGGTGGGCGAACACGACGCGCTCGCCCTGCCCGATGCGCTCAGCTTCGAAGAGGGCGCCGCGATCCCCGTGGTCTACGGCACTGCGTACGCGGCGGTGGTTCGCCTCGGAAACGTCCAGCCAGGGGACTGGATCCTGATCCATGCCGTCGCCGGCGGAGTCGGCATCGCAGCGACGCAGCTCGCGCACCGGCTCGGCGCGCGGATCTTCGGCACCGCGTCGAAGAGCAAGCACGCCGCGGCGCAAGCGCAGGGCGTCGAGCGCGTGATCGATTACCACACCCAGGACGTACCGCGCGTGGTTCGCGAGATCACCGGCGGGCGCGGGCTCGACGTCATCCTCGACGCACGCGGCGGGCGCGACTTCAAGGAGAGCTACGACCTCTTGCGCCCTGGCGGCCGCCTCGTCATGTACGGCGCGAGCTCCGCCGTCACCGACGACCGGCGGAATTTGTGGTCGGCGCTCAAGATGATCGTCGGGATGCCGCGCTTCGGCTCGATGAACCTGATGGAGCACAACAAGGCCGTGCTCGGGCTCAACCTGCTACGGCTGTGGGACGATCGAGGATCGTTCGAGGAGATCGCGCGGCCGCTCACCGCCCTGCTCGCCGACGGCGCCATCAAGCCCGTGGTCGGGCGCGTGTTTCCGTTGGAGCAGGCGGCCAAAGCGCACCGGTTCGTGCAGGACCGCCAGAACATAGGCAAGGTCGTGCTGCGCGTCTCGTGAGGACGAACGCTCGAACTGACGTACGACAACGCGGGGACTGACCGAACCAGACGCGCGAACTCGGATATGGTTCGGCCATGGGCGGAGAACCCTGGAAGGTTGTCTCACCGTGGCGCACCGATATCGCGACTGTATTGAAAGAGACACGGAGGCGAGTGTTTCGCGAAGGTGCGTATCGACGCC
>CAZDGY010001127.1:0-2232 GCA_964504685.1 uncultured Kofleriaceae bacterium
GCGACGAGGTTGCCGCTCGCGGACGTCGTGACCGTCTCGGTGCCGGACGACCAGCTCACGCTGCCGTCTTGCGCGGTCGTCTCGGTCGTACCGTCGAGCTGGACGAAGCACTGCGGCGCCGGATTATCTTTGTAGCCCCGCCCCGGATAGCGATCGACGGTGTGATAGAGCACGTCGCCGGTCACGTAGTCGTTCAGTTGGCGGACCGCGATCACCGCCGCGCTGCTCGGATCGGTGTACGCGACGAACCGGCCATCGCGCCCGCCGTCGATCTGATATGGCGTCACGACGCGGTAGCCGAGCACCGCGACATCGCCGACGAGCGGTAGCACGACGTCATCGCCGAGCGCGGTCACCGGCGCGAGCGGCAAGTTGACCGCGGCGCGAACCGACTGGACCGCGCGCGCAGCCGATGCTCGCGCGACGAACGGCGTGATCGGCAGCTTCGCCGCGATGTTAGGCAGCGCCTGCGACGCGATCACGTACAGCCGATCGCGCTTGAACCGAAAGCTGAGCTGGCCGCCGACGACGAGCGTGCCGCCGACGTGCTGCACAAAGCCGATCGAGCGGATCGCGCCGTCGCTCGAGTTCGATACGAGATGGAAGTCGCTCGCGACCGTCCCTGGTGCGAGCAGCGCGATATGGTCAGCGAGCATCTGGGTCGCGAACGCCGCGGCGATCACCGGCGATGCATTCGCGCCGGGTACCGGAATGCCCGGGCCCCACATCTGGCTCGGCACGCCGGTCGCGTCGTCCCACGTCGCTTGCCAATTCGCGCCCGCGACCGCTGCGAACTTCTGCCACGCGATCGGCGGGGTCGCCTGCGAGCTCAGCGCGCGATGCGTCCGCAGCGGCTTGGTCCCGGCCGCAGGCAACGCGGTCAGGGTATCGGCGACGATCGCGGGGCCATGCTTGGGCACGAACGCATGCGCCGACGCGGCGGCCAGTAGGCAGCCGACCACAGCCGGCAGACGAACGCCCATCTGTCAATTAGAGCAGGATCAGCGGCGTTTCGTGAAGCGAAGGAACGGCATCCTGTGTTTCAACGCGGGGCAGTTTTGGTGTACGCACGAGCCATGAAGTCATCCAGCTTACTTCTCGCATTCGTTCTCGGCCTGGCCGCGTGCGGCGGCGCTCAAGCGACCGGCGGCGGCGCCGGCAGCGGCAGCGGTGGCGGCGGCATGAGCGGCTACGAGCTGCTCGGTCAGGTCAAGATTCAGAACACGTCGGATCACGCGGTGATCGACATCGGCAACCACGGCGGCCAGTTCGGCATCGCGTTGGTTACCGTCGATCAGACGCTCGACATGGGTGACATCGCGATCACGATGGGCGACGGCACGAAGGACTCGCCGCCCGACGTCATCAAGTTCAATGACACCAACAAGAGCCACAAGTTCGATCTGCCGGGCGACAGCATGCAGTTCCCGCGCAAGTTCGAGTTCCGCTACCTGCACATGACGGCGCCGGAAGCGACCGTCATGCTGTACGCGAAGTAGACAGCAGCTCCACGACCTCCGATTTCGCAGCTCGGACCGCAAGGCCGAGCGCGAGCTGGCCGCGTGCGCGCACGAGGTTGTGGGCGCGGCGCGACGGGAACTTCGCCGGGTTCCAGCCGAAGTACGCATCATCGAACGCGTCGACCGCAAACCGCGCGGCGAGCTCGATGCACACCGTCTCGAGCCCGATCGCGATCGACGCGAGCTCGACCGGCGTCACGATCGGATCGGCGACCGAGCGAAAGCCGGCGATCGCAGCGGCGAAGATCGGGAGCTCGAACCGAGCAGCAGCTTCGTCCTCGCCGCGCGGGTTGCACCACGAGCGCAGCGCGTCGCCGAGCTCGAATGCGATGACACCCTTCCCGAGCGTATCGAGATCGAGCAACGCGACGGCGCGCAGCGGATCGCGACGGAACCGCACGTTGCTGATCTTGAGATCGCCGTGAACGTGGCGACGCGGCAACGTCGGAAGCGCCGGTAACTCGGCGGCCGCGGCAGCGATCTCCTCGCCGAGCTCGACTGCCTCGCGCAGCTCTTGCGCGGCGTAGAGCTCTCGGGCCTCGCGCGGCTCGGGCGCACCGGCGGCGATCCTCGCGTGCAGCTTCGCGAGGTGCGCAGCCGTCTCGTGGACGCCGGCGCGAACGAATCGGTAGTCGTACTCGAAGTCGCCGAGGGCGACGTGGAATCGGCCTACTTGCTCTCCGGCGGCGCGGGCCCACGCCGGATCTGGGAC
>CAZDGY010001128.1:0-2231 GCA_964504685.1 uncultured Kofleriaceae bacterium
AGCTCGACGTGTTGCAAGCGCAAGATTCGCTCGTGTCGGCCGAAGTCGGGCTCGCGCAAGCCCACTTCGATTCCTCGCTCGCTGATCTCCAACTGCGTCGCGCTTCGGGTGCGTTCCCGGGCGTCGCGAAGGCCGCTCGATGAGTCCCGCTCCCAAGAAATCGCCCGCTCGATTCATTCCGATCGTCCTGATCCTCGGCGGGCTCGGCTGGTACGGGTACCACCGCTGGCAGCTCGCGCGCGCGCCCTACGAATGGAGCGGCACGGTCGAGGCGCACACGATGGATCTCGGCTCGCGCGCAGGTGGCCGCGTCAAAGACGTGCTCGTGCATGAAGGCGATCACGTCACCGCCGGTCAGTCGCTGATCGAGATCGAGGCCGGCGATTGGCCGGCGCAGCTCGAGCAAGCGCAGGGTCAGCTCGCGCAGATGCAGGCGAACCTCGACAAGCTCAAGGCCGGGTCGCGGCCTGAAGAGATCGCCGAGGCCAAGGCACGGTTCGAGACCGCCAACGCGGCATTGCAAGAGACGAACGCCGGCACGCGGCCGGAGCAAGTCACCGCGGCGCAGGCGCGCTTGCAGGCGCAGGACATCGCCGTCGAGAAAGCGCAGAAGGACGCCGAGCGCCAGCACAAGCTCTCGGCGGCGGGCGCAGCGATTCCCGCCGACGTCGACAATGCGGACATCGCGCTCAAAGGCGCGATCGCGCAGCGCGATGCACTCAAGGCACAGCTCGTCGAGCTCCAGAACGGCGCGCGTCGGGAAGACAAAGCGCAAGCCGCGGCGCGTACCGCCGAGCAGCTCGCGTCGCAGAAGCTCGTCACCGCCGGACCGCGCGTCGAAGACATTCGCGCGGCGCAGGCGCAAGTCGAAGCCGCGCAAGGCAAGGTCGATCAGATCAAGACGATGATCGACGAGCTCGTGATTCGCGCGCCGCGCGCGGCTCGGATCGAGGCGCTCGATCTTCGGCCGGGCGACATCATCGCGCCGAACGCGACCGCCGCGACGCTCCTCGAGGATGGCCAGCTCTACGTGCGGATCTACGTGCCCGAGACTCAGCTCGGTCACATCAAGGTCGGCCAGAAGGTACCGATCACGGTCGATTCGTTCGGCGACACCACGTTCACCGGCGTCGTCGAGCACATCAACGCGGTCGGCGAGTATTCGCCGCGAAATCTTCAGACCGCCGACGAGCGCGCCGACCAAGTGTTCGCGACTCGCGTCGGGCTCGAGACCGGCGGCGACAAGCTACGCGCCGGTATGGCCGCGTTCATCGAGGTGCCGCGTGAGTGACCACGCGATCTCGGTTAGTCACGTGTCGCGCGCCTTCGGCAACTTCATGGCGTTGCGCGACGTCAGCCTCACCGTCGACACCGGCCAGGTCTACGGCTTGCTCGGCCCGAACGGCTCGGGCAAGTCCACGCTGATCCGGATCTTGTGCGGCTTGCTCGCCCCCACCGAAGGCAGCGCGAGCGTGCTGGGTCTCGACGTCGTCAAAGACGGTGAAGAGATTCGCCGGCAGATCGGCTACATGAGCCAGAAGTTCTCGCTCTACGAGGACCTCACGGTGCGCGAGAACCTCGACTTCTACGCATCGGTCTACGGCTTGCGCGGCGCGCGCAAAAACGAGCGGCGCGACGCGGCGATCCATCTGACGCACATCGAGCCATATATCGATCGGCTCGCCGGTCAGCTGTCGGGCGGGTGGAAGCAACGACTCGCGCTTGGCGCGACGCTCATGCACGAGCCGCGCGTCGTGTTTCTCGACGAGCCGACCGCCGGAATCGATCCGGTCGCGCGCCGCGAGCTGTGGGACCTGTTGTTCGATCTCGCCGCGCAAGGCATCACGCTGCTCGTCACGACGCACTACATGGACGAAGCCGAGCGCTGCGGTGAGGTCGGCTACTTGTACTTGTCGCGCTTGCTCGTCAGCGGCACGCCGGAGCAACTCAAGCAGCTACCGCAGGTCAATCCGCCGGAGACGCGACGCGTGGAGATCGAGACTCCGCAGACCGCACGCGCGCTCGCGTGGCTGCGCGCTCAAGGATTCTGCACCGGCGCGACGATCTTCGGCCAAGCCGTCCACGCGGAAGTCGGCCGTACGCTGAGTGATCGAGACCTGCTCGATCGGCTGCACGGCGCCGGTTTTCCAAAGGCACAGGTCCGCGACATTTCGGCTTCGCTCGAGGACGTGTTCGTCACGCTGACCGAACAAGCCGCGGATGCAGCGGAG
>CAZDGY010001129.1:0-2228 GCA_964504685.1 uncultured Kofleriaceae bacterium
GAATCGAGCCCCGTTCGCGGGGCTCTTTTCATTTTCGGGTGTCCATGCACCCGAGCGTGGTGCCGGTGCAGTTCCCGACATCGATCGGCGCCGTGTTCGCGTCGTGCTCGCGCTTGCGCTTGGCCTCGTCGAGCGCGCGCTGCACGTCTGCGCGGTGCTTTGCAGCCGCGTCGAGGTCTCGTCGCACCGCCTCCACTTCGATTGCGGTTTTCGCGGTGCCGAGCTTCGCGGTCAGCGCTGCGATCCGTCGGTCGAGCTCGTCGAGCTGGTGCGCGAATACCGCGAGCTGCTGCTGCGCCGTGACGAGCCGGGCGTGCGCTACGTCGGCGTCGTGGGCGGCAACCCGCGCTCTCTCCGCCGCCGCGCTCGACTCGCGACCGCTTTGCACCGCGAGCCACAATAAACCGACCGCCGCGACGCCGAAGATCGCGCTGGTCACGATCATCCACGTCGGCCGCTTGCGCGCGATCAGCTCGCGGCGCAGCTGGAGCTCGGCCGCTTGGCGCTCTTGCTCCAACGCGATGCGCTGGCGCTCGATCGCGGCTGCTTCCGCTGCACTCGCCGCGAGGCGCGCTTGCTTTTCCGCTTCGGCCTTCGCCTCTTCGATCCGGATCCGCGCAGCGCGTTCGGCGTCGACGTCGGCCTGACGCTTCGCTTCGCGCTCAGCGACCTCGCGCTCGATCGCTGCCACGCGGCTAGCCCGAGCTGCCTCGATCGCCGCTCGTTCGTCGGCGATCCGTTGATGCTCGATCGACTTGAGCTCGGCGAGCGACGCCAACATCGAATTCTCGATCCGCATGACACCGAGGACAGCGGACCCGGTCGGCGGTTGCGGGGCTCGAAACCGGCCGAAAATGCGAAAGGCGCCCGGAGGCGCCTTGGTTACGACCCGCGCGCGCGTGCGCTACGAACAGCCCTTCGCGAGCGGGTTGTCGAGGCACTCCTGTTTGACGTGGACGCCCTTCATCCGCTCGTTATGCTCGGCTGCAGCCTTCGCGGCGGCGATGTTCGCCTTCATCTCAGCCTGCTCCTTCTGGAGCTGCTGGAGGTGCGCCTGCGCTGCGGCGATATCGGCTTGGTTCTTGGCGTTCGCGACGTCCCCGACCGCCTTCTCGATCTTGTCTTGCTGGTCTTGGAACGCGACCTCGAGCTTGTGGACCTTCTCCGCGGCCTCCGCCGACCGCTTCTCGGCCTCGGCCTTGTCGATCTTCGCCTGCGTCGCGGCCTTATCGGACTCCGACGACTCGTTCATCTTCATCACGGCGAACACGATGCCGACGACCAAGCCGACCATGGCGAGGCCGGTGACCGCGAGCATCCAGGTCGGACGCTTCTTCGCGATGTCGGCGCGGCGCAGCTCCATCTCGTGCTGCAGCCGTTGCTGCTCGAGCGCGGCTTGCTGACGTTGCCGCTCGGCTGCCTCGGCCGCTTCGACGCGCATCCGAGCCTCGCGTTCGGCGTTCTCGCGCGCGGTCTCGACCGACAGCTGGTGATCGCGCTCGGCGCGGATCTTCGCTTCCTCGGCCTCGCGAATGCGACGGGCCTCTTCCTGCTGAGCCTGGATGCGCGCCTGATCGGCCGTACGCACCGCATGCTCTTCTTCTTGGACTCGATTCTCCTCGATCTGCCGCAGCTCGCGGAGTGAGAACAAAACCGAGTTCTCGCGCTTTTCGCCCTGAGCCATGAATTGTCCCTTACCGGCGATGCCGGACCCTCCGATCAGTAACACGCGCGATCCGTCCTCGCAATGACGACGCGCACTTGGGCCCCGAGGCGGAACGATCGATCGGTTCACAGGGCCCCCTAGACGCGCGAGAGCCCATCGCGCTACACCGGCTCACCCGATGGGCTACGTCGATCTCCACAGCCACGTGCTGTACGGCCTCGACGACGGCGCTCCCGACCAAGCGACCGCCATCGCCATGCTCGATGCGCTCGCCGCGTTGGGCATCACCGAGCAGTGCGTAACCCCGCACCAGAAGGCTTCGCAGTACTTGCCCTCGCTCGAGGCGATCGAGCAGACGCTGGTGGCACTTGAAGCGATCCGCGCCCCTCATCATCCGACCCTACGGCTCGCTGCCGAGAATATGTGGGATGATGTATTCTTCCGTCGGGTGCAACAGGACGCGATCCCGAGTTACCGAGGGACGCGGGCGTTTCTCGTCGAGATTCCAGCGACGATCGTTCCCCCCGGGATGGTCGAACAGCTGTTCAAGTTCCGGATGGCC
>CAZDGY010001130.1:0-2227 GCA_964504685.1 uncultured Kofleriaceae bacterium
GACGAGCCATCGGCGCTTCCTTACCATTGGGATCGAGCTCGAGGTAGCGCTCGAAAGCCGTTCGAGCTTCGTCGCGCCGCTGGGCCGACCACAACAACATGCCCTTTTGCGCGAGCGCCGGCGGATAGTCGTGCACTTGGACCAGCGCATCGTCGATCGCGGCGAGGGCTTCGTCGGTCCGGCCGAGATGGGAGAGGGCGTCGGCGCGGATCAAGTACGTGCGTGCCGCGCGCCGCAACTTCAGAGACGCATCGACGAGCTGTAACGCTTTGTCGAACTCGTTAGCGGTCACCGCGTCGTGCGCTTGGTCCATCAAATCGCGCGCCTGCTTCGCGCGATCCGACGCGGGTTCCTCAGTGCTCGCGCCCGCGTCGTGCGGAGCCCCGACGACTCGCGGTGCGGCATCGATCGCGGCTGCGGCCGCGGCGTCGTGCGGGACGAGCGCGTCGTGGGGCGTGGCCGCGGCGTCATGCGCGATGAGCGCGGCATCGATTGGAGCGACGGTGCGCGCGGCGTCGGCTCGCAGTCCCGCATCGATCGCAGGTGGCGGCGGCGGAAGCGGAGACATCGCGTCGCTAGCGAGCGCAATCGTGCCGCCACCGGCATCGCTATGAACCGGAGCGAGCACCGGGTCGTGCGATCGGTTCGGCCGAGTCCAGCGCAGCACGAGCGCGGCACCGGCGAGCAATGCGGCGAGCACCAGCAACACGCTCGCGCCAGTGCCAGGGGCCCAGCTCGCCCGAACACGCGTCGCACTGCCTGCGATCGAGACTCGACGCGGCGGCAGTGGGGTCGCCATCGGGGCTGCAGTCGGCTCGAGCGCTTTGGCCGGCTCGGCCGCCGTCGCCGCGGCAATGATCGGGACTTCGCGCGTGTTCTTGCGCGGCATGATCGTCACGAGCTCGCGCGCGGTCGACGTTCGCGATTGCGCGAGCGGCGTCGGGATCAACTCGCCGGATGCCTCGGCTCGATCGCGGCCGAGCGAACCGATCATACGCAGCCCCGAGTCCTCGCGACGGTCGGTTCGGCGCGAGCGCGAAGGGTCGGTCGGCGGATCGTGCTCGAAGCCCGCCTCACCATTCGTATGTTGGTCGTGCGGCGGCTCGGGATCTTCCGCGAACGATTGGGACGGCACCCCGGACGAATCGTCCTCGACCTCGGTTTCGGGCGCCGCCACCGCCATCAGCTGGGCGCGATGCGGCGGCTCGTCGTCGAATAGCCCGGGTTCGATCGCCTGCGCAGCCGCGACCGCCTCGTCGATCAGCCGCAAGCTCGACGGCCGATAACCACCCATCAACGGGCCCGGCTCGGGCTCGATGTATGGCTCGGCGTCGACCTCGTCGGCCTCCTCGGGCGGCGCTTGTAGTGGCGGCGGATCGAGCGGCGCGTGTGCCTGTCCCGAATCGCGGCGCGCGCGAAACTCGAGTTGCTGGTGTGCGATCGGGCCCGACGCGACCTCTTCCATCGGCGTGCGCGGCCCTGGCTCGTCTTCGACCTGCACGAGCGGCATCGGCTTGCCCGTGATCCGTTTCGCCGGCTGATCGGGATCGAGGTCGACCAGAAGCCCTTCGAAGTACAACTTCGAGATCGCTTGGAGACATTCGAGGTCGCCGAAGTCCGAGGCATCGATGACCTCGAGCAGCGTGTGTTTACCGTCGAGCAATCGCAGGATCCGATTGTTGTCGTCGGGAACTTCGCCGAGCCGGGTCGACAGCTCGTCGAGATCAACTTCGAAGCGATGGCCGAGTGGCGGCAACTGTTCGAGCAGGCGAGACCATTCGTCGAGCCGCCTCATGCCCTCCATCAACAGACCCTGCGAGCTGGTCGTGATCGCCTCGCGCCGGCGCACGGTTCGGAACATCACCTCGAATTCGCCGTCGCCCCACGTGAGCAGGCGATAGACGGCGTCCTCGGCCTGAAGAGCTCCAGCTTCGGCGTCGATCACCTTGCCGTCGCGGAAATAGATCGCCGCTTGACGGCCGCGCTCGCCGACGAACTGGATCACGCCCGACTTTCGGCTGACCTCGATCGTCTGGATCACGTCGACCACCGGCATGTCCGCGACACGACCGGCGAATCGCATCCCGTCGCGCCGCTCTTCGAACTTCGCGCGCTGCCGCTTCTGCAGCAGGATGTTGATCCGGGTGACGATCTCTTTGATGTAGATCGGCTTGGTCAGGTAGTCGTCGACGCCGAGCTCGAGGCCGCGGATCTTGTGCTCGATCGC
>CAZDGY010001131.1:0-2226 GCA_964504685.1 uncultured Kofleriaceae bacterium
GCGTCGTCACGTTCGCGTACCCGGCCGGCTACGTCGCGTTCGAGCTCGCCGACGCCAAGCGCATCGTCACGAACTTTCACCTGTTGCGCGATGGGCTCGTCGCTCTGTGCGGCGGCGACGGCTCGGTCGTGCGCGCGGTGCCGGGGTTCGCGGTGGTCTGTGGTGCGATCGCGCTCGTGGTCCGCGACGTGATCTCGACGCGCGTGCTCACCGCGCGCCGGTTCGTCGGAGCGGTCTTGCTCACGCAGCTCGTGCTCGTGCTCGCGCTTTCGGTGTTCGGCACCGTGCTCAGCAACGAGACCTCGGTCCGCTACCTGATCCCGAGCCTGATCTCGCTCGTCGGAATCGCGATCCTCGTCGCGGTCGAGGCGTTCGGATCGGCACCCGTGCGCGCTCGCCGGTTCGCGGTCGCGTGGCTCGTCGCGATCCCGATCGCGGCGCTCGTGGCGGTCCCGGACGCGCGTCCGCAGCCGCCGCTCGCGGCGATGCGACCCGACGGGGCCGCAATCGCACCGATCGCCGAGGCGCTCGCGCGGCGCGGGTTGCACCGCGGCTTCGCGATCCACCTGGCCGCGAGCCTGTTGACGGTCGAGTCCGGAGGCGACGTGGTCGCGTGCCCGGTCACGTTCTGGCACGCGATCATCCCGTCGCGCTGGCTCACCGACACGAGCTGCTTCGATCGCGCGACGCTGCCCGATCGGTTCTTCGTGGTCGCCGGCCGTACCCAGGTCGAGCGCGACGCGATCCAGCTGACGCTCGGCCCCGCGATCGAGCGCTTCACCGCCAGCGACACCTACGACATCTACGTCTATCGCACCGCCGACACCGACATGGCATGGCTCGACCTGCCGATCCGCGACGGCGACGACGCGGTGTTCCCGATGCACCTCCCAGCAAAGCACCTGCAGCTCGTCCACGACAAGGCCGTGCTCGCGGGTGGCGACCTCGTGGCGACCGGCGAGCAGGGGACGATCGTCTACGGTCCGTACATCGCGCTGCCCCGTGGCAACTACGACATCAGCTGGATCGGCAACGGGATCGAGTCCACCGGCGAGCTCGAGTTCGCGGTCACCGCGACCGGCGGTCGGACGACGTTCCTTGCGCGCGCCAAGCTCGATCCGACCAAGGTCGGCCGCGAGCGCGCCGAGCTCGTGCGCATGCGGGTCAAGCTCGCGACCCGCCGCGACAATGTCGAGGTGATCGCGACGAGTCACGGCGGCGCGCGTGTCGCGCTGCACGAGCTCGTGATCGAGAAGCTGCCTTGAGCGCGCTACGGCTTCGTCGCCTCGATCACGAACCCGGACGAGATCACGTGAGCCGCGGGGTGCTTCATCAAGAACACGTCGATGTATTTCAGCGGCGAGAGCACCCAGGTCAGCGGCACGATCGCGCGGTACAGCCGCTCGCTGCCGAACGAGCCGGCGATCGCGAGCCACTCTTGAAGCGTCCACAATAAGCCCGAGGTCGGGCCGCCCGCGACCAGCGTCTTGCAGTCGGTGAAGTCGGCGAACAGGTGCTTGAGCCCGTTGACCGTCATCCGGCTGTAGTCGTGCGGCGATGCGTGGAAGCCCTGCATGAACGGAAAGAAGCAGTGGACGCGTCCGCCGGGGCGCAACACTCGAAACATCTCGGCGACGTGAGCCGCGGGGTCGGGGACGTGCTCGAGCACGGCTTGGCTGATCACACCGTCGACCGATCCGTCGGCGAACGGCAGCGCCGCGAGGTCGCAGATCACGTGGACGTTGTCGTAGCCATAGCCGTCGACCGACACGATGTTGCCGCCGTAGGTGCTCGTGCCGGACCCGAGATCGCAGACGAGGTCGTTCGCGCCGAACGTCGCGATGAAGCCTCGTGCCCCCGGTTTCGAGTAGACCGGAGCGAGCGTGTCGATCGCGAGCGGGTAGAACCGGCCCAACGCGTGCTTGGCCTTGGCCTTGGCGGCATTGAGCCAGTCTTGCTGCTGGGCCTCGTCGGACAGGCCGCGAAAGTGGAACGCGCCGCGCTCGCGGCGAGCGGTCGCATGACACGACGGGCAGCGGAGCGAGGTCGCGTGCAGATCGCCTTCGAGCTCGGTCCGGCACGACGCGCACACGAGGGCCGGCCGAATGCGATCGAGCAGCTGCTCTCGGCGGTCCATGCTGCGCTGACCCTAGCATTGGCGCGCGGGGTCCGTAGATCGAAGGCCAGCAGTCTCATGGACATGGCCGGTGAAATCGACTAGGAGAG
>CAZDGY010001132.1:0-2221 GCA_964504685.1 uncultured Kofleriaceae bacterium
GGTGCCGGCAGGCCTCGCGGTCGTCGTGTTTGGATTCGTCGGTCGACGGCGTCGCCTACGGTCTCCTAGCGTGACAAATCCTGCTGACCGAGCGGCACACTTGTAGTATCTCGCAACTATGTCGCGTTCTTTCACGTGGGTCGTCGCGGCCGCGCTTGCGGCTGCCAGCACCGCATCGGCCGCTCCTTACTACTCCGTCAGCCCTGGTCCGCGCGCGGTTCAGCTCATTCCGCCGCCCACGACGCCCTCCGAGGTGTCGCCGTTCATCTACCTGAACCGCTGCACCGGCGGCTGCACGATCACCGGCAGCCTCACCCAGAACAGCGCGCGCGACAACATCTCGAGCATCCCCGGCTCGACCGGCACGTTCACGCTCGGCGAGTACGCCGCGGGGACCGGTCAGTGCTCGCTCACCACGACGATGACGTGCACCGGCCCGGGCCAGTGCCCGGGCACCGAGACGTGCAACCAGACCGGCACGTTCGCCGATGCCGAATGGGCGCAGCTCGTGAAGTGCGTGCAAGAGGTCTACTCGCCGTTCGCGATCACGGTGAGTGATTCGAAGCCGCCGGGTGGTCAGACGTACACCGAGTCGCTGACCGGCGGTAACCCGAGCGATGTCAACTTGCCGGACGGCATCCTCGGCGTGTCGCCGTCGGCGTGCCAGCCGGTCGACAACTTGCCGGTGTTCGCGTTCGCGAACCATCACGGCCTCGAAGATCGCGTCAACAACATCTGCTGGACGGTCGCGCAAGAGACCGCGCACGCGTTCGGCCTCGATCACGAGTACAGCTTCATCAGCGCGTACCCGGCGAACGGCAACTCGGCGTGCATGGATCCGATGACCTATCGCGTCGACTGCGGCGGCCAGAAGTTCTTCCGCAACGCGGTCGCGAACGACGGCCGCTACTCGACGACCGACTACAGCTGCTCGTTCGCCCAACAGAACTCGCACACCCAGCTGCTCAACGTGCTCGGACCCGGGACACCGATCACCTCGCCGCCGACCGTCGCGGTGACGTTCCCGGCCGCGGGCTTGACGAGCGCGCCCGCTGAAGTCGTCGCGACCGCGGCGTCGCAGCGCGGCGTGTTCAACGTCGACCTCTACCTCAACGGTTTCATGTGGGGCACCGTCCCGGGCGCCGCGTTCGGCAACTTGGGCCAGCCCGAGAGCCAGTACACGATCCAATGGCCGCATGGCGTGCCGAACGGCGTGATCGACATCGTCGCGAAGGCGTACGACGACCTCGGCACCGAGACCGACTCGGCGCCGGTGACGATCACCGTCGGCCAGCCGTGCATGGATGCGGCGACCGACTGCGCCGCCGGACAGACCTGCTCGACCGGCCGCTGCTCGTGGCCACCGCCGTCCGGTCAGCTCGGCGACACCTGCACGTATCCGCAGTTCTGCGTCAGCCTCGAGTGCGAAGGCCCGGCGGGCGCGCAGACCTGCACGGTCGATTGCGATCCGCGCGTGATGGGCGGCTGCGATACCGGCTACGACTGCGTCGCGGCGAGCGACACCACCGGCTTCTGCTTGAAGCAAGAGGCCAGCGGCGGTTGCTGCAGCGCCGCACGCAGCGGCAGCAACGGTGACATGTGGGTCCCGGGCGGCCTCGGTCTGCTCGTGCTCGGCCTCGTGTTCCGCAAGCGCAAGCAGCGCTAGGACCGGCGATGGCCAAGCCGTGGACGATCGAGACGGCAGTACCACGGGCTCGCCGAGCACGTCCTGACGACGGCCCACCTGCCGTATCTAGAGCGCACGGATGACGGTGCCGTGATGGATCTGACCAACTGGATCGTGATGCAAGGCCGGGCGTACTACGTCGACGTGCTGCGCCATCCCGAGCGCATCCCTCCGACCGTTCCGGTGCGTGGCCGGAGCTTCCTGTCGGCGATCTTCATGACCTACCAGAAGCGTTTCGGCCAAAGCGTTCCCGACGAGCCGAGCTCCTTTGACGACCGCCGCAAGGCGGAACAGGGTTAGATTTATCCATGCGCGCGGCGGCGGTGGTGTGCGCGGCGAGCTGCGCCATCGCGCTCGGGATCCGGCTCCGGCGTCGCAAGCCGCGGCGATCCCGGAGTACGATAGAGCGATGATCCGCAGCTCCCTTGCCGGTGCCGCCCTCGCGGTCGCGCTGCTCGCAACTCCAGTGCTCGCCGATACGACGCCGGGCACCGCGATCGCTCAGCTCATGGTGCTCGAGCCGGGCGACGCCAG
>CAZDGY010001133.1:0-2216 GCA_964504685.1 uncultured Kofleriaceae bacterium
GGGGGCGTGATCGCGAGCGCGCTCGACTACGCGAGCCTCGCGCAGACGCTGCTCGCAAATGGCGGCGCGATGTTGCAACCGGGGTCGGTGGCCGAGCTCGAAACCGGGTACGCCGATCCGCACGACACCGCCGACGATCGCGACCGCTACGGCTACGGGCTGTACGTTCGCGACGGCTGGAAGGGGCTACACGTGGTTCGTCATTCTGGAGAAGAGCCCGGCTACGAATCCTCGATCTGGATGGTGCCGGACCAGCAGTTCGCGGTGGTCGTCATGTTCAACGCGACCGGCCGCAAGCCCTCGCATGTCGCCGAGCGCGCGATCGACGAGTTCCTCGACGTGACCGACGTCGCCGCGCCCGACAACGCGACCGCGCCTTCGACGTGGGCGGCGTTCGCCGGCGACTACTATGACCCGTACGTGCTCGGCGACGTCAGCGTGCGTTTCGATGGCAACGCACTGTACGCGAGCGCGTCCGCCATCAACGCCAACGACCTCGTGCTCACCCAGGTCAGCGGCAACGAATTCTCGGCCACGCTCGAGGGCAAGACCGGCGACCTCACGTTCTATCCAGACGCCAACGGCACGACGGCCTGGCTGGTTACCCGCGAAGGTGTCGCGCGCCACGAGGTCGCGTTGCCGTAGTATCGCGGCATGTCAGAGCGGTTTGTCGAAGGCTTCATCGTCTCGCAGAAGAAGCTCACGGGCTTGCTCGGCACCGCTGCGCTCGAGCCGAACACGGTGAAGACCAAGCTCAAGGGCAACCCGATCCTCAAAGACGTTATCATGACGCTCGCGAACGGCGAGAACGACGCGGAGCCGGTCGACTCGGCGCTCGCAGCGCTGCGCCGCGGTTCGCCGCATCCCGAAGCTGCGTACAAGTACGCGCGCGTCACCACGCTCGTGTTGCACGCGTACGGCGAATCGCTCGGGACGTTTCAGGCGAACTACATGAACAGCGACGACTTCGGGCTGTGGACGCCGGTGTTTCACGCGCTCGGCATGAAGACGATCGCGAAGCAGTGGGCCAAGGCCTCGCTCGCGTTTCCGTTCGCGCGTCCGAGCCTGAACGTCAGCTGGCCGATCCTGTCGTGCATCGACGCCGAGTCCCTCGCAGCATGGAAGCGCGAGCTCGCCGGCACGTGGAGCGAGAAGCTCGAGACGCTACCGGTCAAGACCTACGATCCCGACGAGAGCGGCTCGGTCACGCGTGAAGAGGTTCACGCCGGCATCGCGATGCTCGCGCAGTGGGTGAAGCGCGCGACGACCCAAACGAAGATGCAGCCGGACAGTGCGCTCGTGCTGATCCTCGACGGCGATCAGTAGCTAATCGCTCGCGACTTCGGGCGCGAGTCCGGCAAAGTACTTCGCGATCGCCTCGGCGGCCGTGCGCGTCATGCCCGGCGCCTTCGCGAGCTCGTCGATCGTCGCGAGCCGCACCGCGCGAACGCTGCCGAAGTGCTTGAGCAGCTTCTGGCGTCGGCCTTCGCCGATGCCCGGGATCGAGTCGAGCTCGGAGCGCAACGTGCGCTTGCTCCGACGATCGCGATGGAACGTGTTCGCGAACCGATGCGCCTCGTCGCGAATCCGCGCGAGCACGAACAGCTCGGGCGAGTTCGCGCGCAACGGGATCGAGTCCTTCACGGTGCGGCGATAGATCCGATCGGGCGCGCTGCCCGCTTCGAGCTCGCGCTCTTTGGCGAGCCCGATGATCTCGACCCCGGTCTCGCCGCCGAGCGGCACGCCGAGATCGGTGAGCGCCGCGACCGCCATCGCGAGCTGGCCTTTGCCGCCGTCGATCACGAGCAGATCGGGTCGGGCCCACGCCGGATCGCCGTCGCCTTTCGTGCGCTTGAACCGGCGGGTGAGGACTTCGTACATCGCGGCGAAGTCGTCGTTCGCGACCGAGCGGACCTTGAACTTGCGATACAGCGAGCGCGCCGGCACGCCGTCGACGAACGTCACCATCGACGCGACCGTCTCGGTGCCCTGGATGTGCGAGATGTCGAAGCACTCGATGCGCAGCGGCGGCCGCGGTAGGCCGAGACGCTCGGCGACCTTCGCGAGCATCGCATCGGCGTCGCCACCGGTAGTGCGCCGCGACGCCGCCGATGCCGCGGCGTTGCGATCGGCGAGCTCTACCAACCGAGCACGCGTGCCGCGGAGAGGCTCGACCAGCTTCACGCGTTTGCCGCGGGTCGTGCTCAGCCAGTCGG
>CAZDGY010001134.1:0-2216 GCA_964504685.1 uncultured Kofleriaceae bacterium
AGCTTCAACTTGCGCGACGCGTACGGGTCGCCGACCGTCTTGCGCATCAGGTACGACGTGATATCGGCCTTGCCGACGATCGCGATGATCGGCAACGGCACGCCGACGATCGTGCCGATGTCGCCGTCGTCGTCGCCCGAGTCGTTGTCGCGGTCGCCCGAGTTGGGGCAGCCCAACGCGTCGAACTGATCGCACTGGCCGGGTTCCGCGCGCTCGGTCGTTGGCAGCTCGCTCGTCGCTGCGGCGCGCACGCGAGCGTACGGGTCGGCGACCCATGCCGAGATCGTCGCGCCCTCCATGCGCAGGCCTTTGAGGCTCGGGAACGGCATGATGAAGTGGATGTCGATGTCGGGCTTATCGTGGAAGTGCGCGTTGCCGTCGGCGTCGATCATCACGGTCGTGACCCTGTCGTGGATGACGGCGTTGCCGCCCGGGAGCGAGCGCAGTCGGCCGCTCGGCGGCGGCGGTAGCGGGCTCGTGCGAGCCGCGGCGATCTTGTCGAGCGTATCGCCTATGTCCGGCAGCTCGGGCCCGCGCATGTGGAGCAGGCGGGCGTCACTGCCGTGTACAGGCTCGCCGGTCGCGACCGTCGGCTCGACCAGCGCGCCGATCGCACCGGCGTTCGTTCGCGAGCTCGCGAGCTGCGGTCGAACGCTCGCTCGTGATGCGCCCGGTGGAGCGGGCTCGGCAGGCAACAACTCGATGTCGAGCGGCGCGGAGGCAACCGCAGTCACAGCTTGCGCGGGGCTCGTGGACCTCGGCGGCGGTGCTAGATCGTCGTCGAGCCAACTCGCAATCGCGACCGCGAGAGCGACATGCGCCGCGATCGACGCTGGGATCACCAGCCGGCGCATCGCGAGCTGTGACCGGTCGCATGGGAGCGCGGTTGCCCCGATTCAGTTTTGTTGTTGCGACTGCGATGCTTCTGCAGTGTCGTGCCCGTTGCGGAGTCGATCACGATGCAGACGCTGACGAGCCGAGGCGCTTGACTCGATCGCTTCGCACATGCCAAGAGTTGAGTCGTGCTACTTGCAACTCATCTGCAGGAGTCCCGGAGCGCTTCGCGCGCGCGCCGGACGCTTGCTGCGGTTGCATGCCTGTGGTTCGTCGCCGGCACTTTGCTCGCGATGCGCCACGAGGCGCAGGTCGCGCACGTCCTCGACCCGCACACCGGCGAGCTCCATCACGCGACATCGCTCGTCGGTCATCACTACGGCACGCAGTCGGATGTCCACCCGTGCTCTGACGGGCCAGCGGACGACGGTCCGTGCGCGATCGCCAAGGCGCTCCACCAAGCGGTGCATCACGACGCATCGCACATTGCAACGCCGCTGCTTCGGCTCGAAACCCGGACCGAGTGCGCGCCCGCGCACGTCACTCACATCGTCGCGAGCCTCTATCGGTTCGCGCCGAAGACTTCGCCACCGCTCCGCGCTTGATCGCACCGTGACCGCGGGCGCCTTGGGGTGCCGCGCGATCGCAGTTGCGTTGCGTGTCCGTCGGCTGATCGCGCCCGCGATTCGGCCGGAGCCGTACATGCCTGTCGCTCGCCGCATCCACGCGTCGAGTGCGGGCTGGAAGAGTCGCCGTGATCCGTCTATTCGCCCCCACCGCAATCGTCATGCTCGTGCTCGTCGCGCTGCCGCGCCTCGCTCGGTCGCAACCGGTCGATGCCGGCGTGGCCGATGCGCCCGCGCCAGCAGATGCGGGTGCCCCGGACGCCGTGCCCGTCGCGCAGCCAGCGACGGAGGAGCCACCGCAGATCCTCGTCCAGCAGCCACCGATCTATCCCGACCTCCCCAAGAAACAACAGCGGGTCACCGATGTGCTCGTCCACGTCGAGGTCGATAGCGCCGGGGTGCCGAGCAATCCGCGCGTGATCTCGGCGCCGCAACCGCAGTTCGACGATCTCGCGACCGCCGCGGTGCTCGGTTGGACGTTCGAGCCGGCTCACAAGGGCGGCGAGGCGGTCGCGAGTCACCTCACCGTTTCCGTGCACTTCGATCCGGCCGCGGCGATCGGCGAGGTGATCACGATGACCGGCACGCTCCGCAAGGCGGCCAAGCAGCTCGACCGCGGCGCGAGCACGATCGAGATCACGCCGTCGCAGCTGTCGAAGACCGCGCAGTCGAGCGCCGGCAAGATGCTCGAACAGGCGCCGGGCCTGTTCCTCGCGAACGAAGGCGGCGCTGGCCACGCCGACCAGGTGTTCCTGC
>CAZDGY010001135.1:0-2215 GCA_964504685.1 uncultured Kofleriaceae bacterium
GGCGATCCGGCGCGGTGCGGTCGGCGTCGCTTACTCGGGGCGCGCACGTACGCCTCTCGGAGTCGCCGCGATGGCGCGCCTGCTCGCGTGGATCGAAGCTGGTGTGCCCGAGCGCGCCGGCAGTCGCGGTGCGTCTGCGGTCGCCCGCGATCTATTGCGCGGAGTCGGTGAGCTCGACGACGAATGGTTCGTCGTGCCGCTTGCCGCGCATGCCGAGCCGCTCGGCGCATTGCTCGTCGCGGCGCGCGGGCTCGACCCGCGCCAGCTCGCCGGGATCAGCGAGCCGATCTCGGCCGTGCTGTCGACCGAGCACGCTCGACGCGAGCTGACACGTCTACGCGAAGCCGCCGAAGCCGCCGGCGCGGCCGCGCTCGCCCGACTACAGATTCGCGATATCGGCGTCGCGATCGTCGGCGCTGACTCCGGTCTGCGCGACGTGATGAAGCAGGTCGAGCAGGTTGCTCCGACCGGCGCGCCGGTGCTGATCCTCGGCGAGACCGGCTCGGGCAAGGAGGTCGTTGCTCGCGCGATTCACGAGCGCTCCGATCGCGCGAGCGGGCCGGTGTTGCGCGTCAACTGCGGCGCGATCGCGCCCGAGCTCGTCGATTCCGAGCTGTTCGGTCACGAGCGCGGCAGCTTCACCGGCGCAGCGACGCAACGCCGCGGCTGGTTCGAACGCGCCGATGGCGGCACGTTATTTCTCGACGAGATCGGCGAGCTGCCGCACGCGGCTCAGGTTCGACTGTTGCGCGTGTTGCAAGACGGCACGTTCGAGCGCGTCGGCGGATCGCGCCCGCTATCGGTCGACGTTCGCGTGGTCGCCGCGACTCACAGCGATCTCGCCGCGATGGTTCGCACCAAGCTGTTCCGCGAGGATCTCTGGTATCGGATCAACACATTCGTGATCCGGCTGCCCCCGCTGCGCGAACGGGTCGGCGACATTCCCGTCCTCGCCGAGCACTTCGCCGATCGCGCGGGTCGTCGGTTCGGGGCCGGACCGCTATCGCTGACCGCGAGCGATGTCGCTCTGCTCGCCGCATACGACTGGCCCGGCAACGTCCGCGAGCTGTCGGCGGTGATCGAACGCGCGGCGATCCTCGGCGACGGCCGGCGACTCGATGTCGCGCGTGCGCTCGGCACGGCCGATCGGGTTGCGTTCGCGGCCGACACCGGAGATCGGTTTCCGACGCTCGACGACGCGATGCGCTCCCACATCGAGCGCGCACTCACTCGCGCCCGCGGCCGGATCGACGGCCCCAACGGCGCGGCTGCGTTGCTCGCGATTCATCCGAACACGTTGCGCTCGCGCATGCAGAAGCTCGGGGTCGAGTGGGACCGGTTCCGCATGGTGTGACATCCGCTATAGTTGACAGACCATCCGTTGACGGGCTAGAAATATATCCGTTATGGCGGATGACAGCTCGACCTTGCCCCGTTCGCTCGAGGGCGCTCCAGCGCTGGATATCCTGCGTTGGGCAGCTAGCGCGTTCCCACGAGTGACGTTCGCGACCGGGTTCGGCGCCGAAGGTTGTGTGCTGATCGACCTGATCGCGCGCCACCAACTGCCGATCGATCTGTTCACGCTCGACACCGGTGTGCTGTTTCGCGAAACCCTCGCGCTGTGGCGCGAGCTCGAACGCCACTACGGCATCACGATCCGAGCCGTCCGTCCGGTGGAGACGATCGATCAGCAGGCTGCGCACCATGGAGCGGCACTGTGGTCGCGCGATCCAGACCGCTGCTGCGAGCTCCGCAAGGTCGCGCCGCTCCGTAACGAGCTGTCCGGGTTCGACGCTTGGATCACCGCGATCCGCCGAGAACAAACCCCGGAGCGCTCGACCGCGCGTGTGGTCGAGCACGACTCGAAGTTTGGCCTGATCAAGATCAACCCGCTCGCGACGTGGAGCTACGAAGACGTGTGGGGGCACATCTATCTCCACGACGTTCCCTACAACCCGCTGCACGAACGCGGCTACCCGTCGATCGGTTGCGAGCCATGCACCTCCGCGATCGTGCCGGGTGAAAGCCTGCGCGCGGGTCGGTGGCGCGGCGCCGGCAAGCGCGAGTGCGGGCTCCACGTACCGACTCCGGTCCAAGCCAAGGAGAAATCATGACGCTCTACCCGGTATTCCTGAAGCTCGACGCGCTGCCGGTCGTCATCGTCGGCGGCAGACAGGTCGCGGCGAGCAAGCTCGATGGCCTCATCGCAGCCGGC
>CAZDGY010001136.1:0-2212 GCA_964504685.1 uncultured Kofleriaceae bacterium
GTGCTGCAGCTGACCGAGGACCACACGCTGATCAACTACAAGGTCAAGCACGGCATGATGACCAAAGCCGAGGCCGAAAAGGCGAGCGGGAAGAACGTCATCACGCGCGCGGTTGGTCACAAGGACTATGTGCAGGTCGATACCGCCGACATCGACATCGGCATCGGCGATCGCTTCCTGCTGTGCAGCGATGGCCTACACGGCTACTTCTCGACCGATCGCGAGGTTAGCGAGCTGTGCGCGGAAGGGGCGCTCGACGAGTGCGCCGAAGCGGCAATTGGCCTCGCGAACCAGCGCGGCGGCAAAGACAACATCACCGCCGTCCTCATCGAAGCCCTGGCTTAACCAGCGCTTGGTGCTACCACCGGGAAACCACGGCACCGGTCGCGGTGTCCTATACTCATGACCCGCAGGTCCCGCGTTTCGCTCGCCGCGTGTCTCGCGCTGGTGATCGCGCTGTGGCTCGTGTTGCGCGGCGGCGGCCACGACGAAGCAGAGGACGTGCGCCACGATCCGAACGCGCGGACCGGCGCCCTCCCCGATCTCGCCGACGCGATTCGCCGCGCGAAGCTGCGCGGGCCGATCGCATTTCAGCACGACGCTAGCACCGTCACGATCTCGGGCACCGTGCTCGACACGATGACGGCGACTCCGGTGGGCAACGTCGAGATCGTCGTCCGCAGCGCGCTCGGCGACGAATCGATCACGTCTGGCGCAGACGGCACGTTCCACGTCGACGTCGCGCGCGGCGAGTACCGGCTGTTCGTCCGCGACGATGCGGTGCTCACCGTCGGACCACGCGATCGCGTGCGCAACGACTTCATCCCACGCCTCGACATCGCCGGGCTACCCGATGAAGCGCTGATGCCGCGCGTCGTGGCGAATGCCGATGTCGGTCACGTCGAGCTGCTTGTCGTGCGCGGCGCGAAGATCGAAGGCCGCGTCACCGACGAGCAGAATCGGCCGATCTCCGGTGCGGCGGTGCGGGCGCGCGGCGGTCAGTTGAGGCCTGCGCTCGGCACCGATGTCGCCGAGAGCGATGCAGACGGCCGGTTCTCGCTCCACGTTCCCGAGGGTCGCTACGTCGTCGAAGCGAGCGAGCCGCGATTCACGACGAGTCGCGGCAGCGTGCTGCACGTCAACGCCGGCGAGAGCGTCACGAGCAACGTCACGCTGGCGGCTGGCTGTGTCGTCACCGGGCACGTCGTCGATGCCGAGGGCAAACCCGCACCGGATGGTGCGATCGAGATGCAGATCGAGGGCGGGTTCAACCCATCGGGGCGAATCGAGCACGGCGGCGCGTTCCACTGGTCGATGCCGGCCGAAGGTGAGATCACGCTCCGTGCGTGGCCGTGGAAGTCACCGCCGTCGCAGCCGCGCACGTTCACGTGCCAGTCCGGCGCGCGGTTCAACGATGTCGTGTTTCAGATTCCGGCGCGCGAACCGACGATGTCGGGCGTCGTCGTCGATGCGAACGGCGATCCCGTGCCGCTCGCGTATCTCGACATCACGCCGACGACCAACGCGAACGGCGCGTTCGGCCAACAGGAGCGCGCCGACGAACAGGGCCGCTGGCACATCTACGACATGGTGCCGGGCGAGTACAGCGTGCGCATTCAAGCGGGCAGCCGCGGCGTCGCCGACCAAACCGTGATGTCGCCGTCGAAAGACACGCGGCTCGTGTTGTCGGGCACCGGCCGGATCGAAGGCACGACGAGCGAGCTCGCCGAGGGCAGCTTCAACGCGGTGATGATGTCATGCGGAGGCGTGCCGCTGTCGCACGAGCCGCGCCTGGTGACGGTGAGCGGCGGCCGATTTACGATCGAGGACGTGCCGGCGTGCGAGCTAACGATGCTGACCCGCTGGCGCGATCGCGTGCTGCCGGTGCAAGTCACGGTGCCGGCCGGTGCAGCGGCGCAGATCGAGCTCGGCCTTGGCCCACGGCACAAGAAGACGGTGAGCGGCCTCGTCTACGACTCGGATGGCAAAGCGATCGCGGGCGCGACGGTGATCGCGACGATCGATTCGACCACCCCTCCGGTTAGCGTGCAGACCGACTCGAACGGTCGCTACGAGCTCCACACGGTTTCGGGCGCGCACCTCAGCGCGCAGGCCGGCGATCGCGTCGGCAACGACGAGGTCGGCACCGCGAACGTCGACAACGAGATCGTCGACTTCCACTTCGAAGCCACGACTGATCTATAGCCGCTAG
>CAZDGY010001137.1:0-2212 GCA_964504685.1 uncultured Kofleriaceae bacterium
CGCTCGATCACGTTGCGCAGCTCGCGAATGTTGCCCGGCCAGCCGTAGCTCTCGAGCACAGCCATCGCCGCCGGCGTGAGCACCGGCGGGCGGCGCTTCAGCTTGTCGGCGGCAGCACGCAGGAATGCATTCGCGAGCGGAGCGATGTCGGCGGTGCGATCGCGCAACGGCGGGATGACGATCGACATCGCGTTGAGCCGGTACAGCAGGTCGAGCCGGAACTGATCGCGCGCCACCTGGCGTTCGAGATCGCGGTTCGTCGCCGCGATCAAACGCACGTCGATCGCGATCGGCTTGATGCCGCCGACCCGGAGCACCATCCGTTCGTCGAGGACACGCAGCAGCTTCGCTTGGGTCGATGGGCTGAGCTCGCCGACCTCGTCGAGAAAGACGACGCCGCCCTCGGCCGCTTCGAACAAGCCGAGCTTGGTCGCGACCGCACCCGTGAACGACCCGCGTTCGTGGCCGAACAGCTCGCTCTCGAGTAACGTCTCGGTCAGCGCCGCGCAGTTGAGTCGAAGGAAGGGCTTGTTCGCGCGCGGCGAACGACGATGGAGCATTTCGGCGACGACTTCTTTGCCAACGCCCGTCTCGCCGAGCAGCAACACCGTGATGTCGGTGAGCGCGACCCGGCTGACCATCTCGTGCAGCGCTTGCATCTGGGCGTCGGCTGCGACGACGCCGCGGGTATCGGTGTCGCCGACCAGCCGGCCGTGCGCACGCTCCCGCGCCAACGCAGCGAGCGCGCTCGGATCTCGACCATTCTGCGGGAACCATGCCGCGCCGCTGCTGACGTGAACCTTCGCCGCTGCGAGCTCTCGCTGCAGTCGTTGCAACGCGAGCTCCCGCGTTCCAGGTGCGGTGTCGACCATCAGCAACTCGAGCTCTTGCGGCGCATAGCGCGCGACGACATCGCCATCGCGGACCATCGCGCCCACCTGCGCGTGCACCGCTGGGTCGGCGGTGTCTAGGAGAAGGTGGACGACCGCAAAGCTGCCGTTCGAGCGCGCCGCGCGAGCACACTCGTCCTCGAGCCGACTCTCGAAGTATTCGTGGGTGCGCAGGCGCCGCGTGCGGACTTGCTCGGGCCGGCGTTGGACGATGATCGTGATCGCGCCGAGCCGGATCGGTTCGGCGAGCTTGAGGTCGCGCGGAACGTTCGGTTCGAGTCGCGTATCGCCGATCCACGTGCCATTCGCACTGCCGACGTCTTCGATCCGCATCGGTGACCCGAGGTGGAGCACGGCGTGGTTGCGCGAGATCGAGCCGTGATCGATCGCCACATCGGAGTCGCCGCCGCGGCCAATCGCGAGTGTGCCGGTGCTCGGAATGCGCTCGGTGGAGAACACCGTGTCGCCCGCGATCAGGAGGTTGAGCTCGTCGCCGATGCTCTCGATCGGAAGCGACGCGGTGGTCGAGCCCGCGCGTTCGGTGTTCCCCACTGCTCGACCAGTATAGACGGTTTGCGCCCGCTCAATCGAACGGCGAGGTGTCCCCGGCGTCGATCCGCTTGCGCAACAGCTCCTTTAGCTCGTTTGCGAGTTGCGGACGGGTCGAGATCACGTTTGCGCGCTCGTCTGGATCGGAGTGGATGTCGTACAGTTCGAACGAGGAGCTGTTTTCGATCAGCTTCCACCGCCCGCGGATCAACGCGGTGATGCCCCCGGGGTTCGAGCGATCCTTGACCATCTCGGCGAACGCGAGGCCGCCCTCTGCGCTCGGCGCCCGCTTGCCGGTCGCAAGCGGTGCGAAAGAGCTGCCGTCGATGTCGCGGCCATGTGGCGGATCGAAGCCGGCGAGCTCGAGCAGGGTCGGGGTCAAATCCGTGAGGCTGACCGTCTCGGGGATCCGCCCCGGTTTGATGCCGGGTCCCGCGATCACGAGTGGGACGTGGATCTGCGAATCGTACAAGTCGGTCGAGTGAAACGGTTGGCCGTGATCGCCGAGCGCCTCGCCGTGATCCGCGCTGACGATGATAATCGGCGCTTGGTCGGGCTCGCGCTGGGCGAACGCGCCGAGCAGCTCGGCGAGCGCGGCGTCGGCTTCCGCGAGCGAACGATCGTAGTAGCGCCGTCGCTCCTCGTCATTGTGGGGCTCGCCAGTCGACTGGGTCCAGTTGTGCGGCTCGAGCACGTGCATCCACACGAACAGGGGCTTGTGGTCGCCGCTCTTGTCGCGCGCTTCGATCCATTCCTTGCCCCGCCGCGCGAGC
>CAZDGY010001138.1:0-1918 GCA_964504685.1 uncultured Kofleriaceae bacterium
CCCGTGCCGGCGCCTGTACCTGCGACGGCGTCGCGTGCCGGCGCGAGCCCGGCGACGCAGGGGTCGACGCCAACGCCGAATCCCCGGCAGCTTTCGCAGCCGGGGCGGGCACAGAGGAAGTCGACACCGGGGATCATGACGAAGGCGACGCGGACGCGAACTAGGAGTGTGGCCCGACCGGCGCGCCGATGTTGACGATCAGCGTGGTCGGCGACAGCGCGACGCCGACGGGGACGATGTAGCTGCCCGTCGCCGCCGGTGGCGTCACCGTGAGCTTGCCAGCCGCGGCAGCGGACACGTAGTACGCCGCGCCCGCGGTCAGGCCGCCGGACTCGCCGGTGACGACCGAATCCCACTGCGACGCGAGCAGCGTCAGCGGGCCGTTCGTCTTGTACTGGATCGTGCCGTCGATATTGCCCGCGATCATCAAGGCCGAGCACGCCGGCGCGACCGATCCGTCGGCGAGCAGCGGCGCGAGGTGCCCCGAGCTCGACACGCGTAGCGCCATGCCAGCGACCGGCGCGTTCGTTGGCGTCGCCGCCGGCAGGAGCGCCGGCAGCACGAGCATCGTATTGACGAGCATCGTGTTCGCATCGAGCGCGACGCCAACCTGCACGAGCGGCTCGTCGCTCTCGCCCGTGGCGAAGGTGATATTTCCGGCGTTTGCCGCCGACAGGTAGTAGGGCGAGCCCGGATTGAGCGCGGTGCCTTGATCGTTGACCGCGGACCACTGCGAATCGGTAAGCGTGAGCGGCCCTTCGTACACGTAGGTCACCTCGCCGACGCCTCCCGCCGAGATCAGTCCAACGCTCTGCGCGTTTAGCGTCGAGTTGGCGAATGCGAGCCCGACCTGGCCCGGCGTCGACGTCGCACGCACGACGCTGCCGACCGGATGCGCGGGGCCTGGATTCGCGAACGTCGCGATGCGCGTGAGCGCGGGCGATCCGGCCGAGCCGTTCGTGGTCAGCGGACGCTGCCCCGAGCCGTCACCGAAAATCGTTTCGTTGTCGGTGGCGACGAGTTGGAGACTGGGAACCGGGTTTCCACCTTGACCGATGATCGATTGCGACATGTCGTTAGCCTTGCTTTTGGTTGGGAGTGCCGAGCTCGATCATGCTGAATCGTTGCTCGCTGTCGTCGAGTGGAGCGGACACGGGCGCGCTTGGCGGATTGATCCGATTCGCGAGCGCGGGTACGACTTGCCCGGGGCCGAAGATCTGCACGCCGGGCAGCGCGCGATCGCCTTGCTGCACCGCTGCGGCGGCGGCCGGCTGCGCCTGCGTCTGTTGCAGCCCTGGGATCGCCGGCTGCGCGTGGCGCTGCGGTGGCCGACCGATCACGACCTTGGTCGCGCCGTTCTGCGTCGACTGCTCGACGCCGGGCGTGGTACCGGGCAAGCGCGTCACGGGCCTAACCAGGGTCGGTACGATCTCGCCGCGCTGATCGCCGAGCGCCTCGCGTAGCCGCGCGTTCTCGGCGCGAAGCTGTAGGTTCTCGCGCTCGAGGCGCGCAGACTTCACGCCCGGGTTTTCGAAGATGACAAAATCCGCCATGGATCTCCTCTTACCACCGGCCCAGGGTCGGAGGCGATAGCGTTGAGATCGCGTCGAGCGCGGCCTTCGCCTTGGTCGTGCCTTCGATGAAGCCTTCGCCGCCGGCACGGCCGAGCTGCGTCACGACGCGAGGCCCCGCGAAGCGCGCAACGACGAGCGCACCGCCGGCGAACACCGCGCCCAGCGCGGACCACTTCGCGACGGCGCCGATGGCGGCCTTCGCGCTCACGTGGTCACCTCGACGTCGACGATCGATCGCGCCCCCGCGCTGCGAAACAGCGCGACGATCGCCTCAGGCGTCGAGCTCACGTCGAGCTTGTCGAGCAGGTTGTCGATATGGAAATGCACCGAGTGCGGCGAGAGCC
>CAZDGY010001138.1:1928-2210 GCA_964504685.1 uncultured Kofleriaceae bacterium
CTGGCACACCAGGCGGCCGCGCGATGCGCCCAAGGAGAGGCGGACGGCGATCTCCTTGCGGCGCACGACGCCCGACACGAGGAACCGCGCGACTTCGATCTCGCGCGGCGTCAGCTCTTTATTCGTCGACGGTTTTCGCATGATAATCAGGCGATCTTCGGGATGCCTTGTGGCGGCACCGAGAACCCGGTGTCTTCTGCGTTCTGCAACGCCTTCCAATAACCGTCTTGGTGATCGCGATCGACGGCCGAGTTGTATTTCGCGCGCGGCTGGATCGTCTCG
>CAZDGY010001139.1:0-2209 GCA_964504685.1 uncultured Kofleriaceae bacterium
GCCCGAGCCGTAGCCCGTACCGGTGCCGTTACCGTGACCGATGGTGCCGTATCGGCCGGTGCCGATCGTGCCCCAACCGGTGCCACCGCCGCCCGGGCCAAAGCCCGACCGACCGAAGCCGAAGCCACCTTGCATCTCGCCTGCTTCGTTGCCGAGCAGACCGCCCATGATGTCGCTGTCGTCCGGGCCGCTCGACGTATCGCCGGTGCCGGTCAGCGAAGCGAACTGGCCGCCCTGCTGAAGGGCCGCGCTGCCGAGGATGCCGGCCGTGCGAGCAGCTTCCATCGCCTGCTGGCGAGCGAGCTGCATCTCTTCGGCCGTCTTCTTCATCTTGTACTGGCCCTCGGCGCGATCCGAGTCCTTCTTGCCCATCTTGCCTTCGTCGAGCGCCATCGCTTGGCCCGTGCCGCCAGACTCTTCGTTGCCGTCGTCCGGCTTGTCCTCTTCGGGCGGCGGCGGCGGATCGTCTTGCGACGCCGCGTTCGTGCGGGTCAGCGTGTCTTCCGTCGTCGCCATATCGAGGTTGCCGCCCGAGTCTTCGACCGGGATTTGCTGGAGCAGCGCCCAGATGCCGAGGTGAACGGCGAGCGAGCCCGCGAAGTATGCGAGCACGCGGCTCTCGAGTGCCGCGAACATCGGCATCACGTGGCGGCGCGGCGCAGGCACGGCCGACACGAGGAACGTCGTCTTACCGACGCGCACGCGGATCTTCGCGTTCATCGGGATCGGCGAGATCGTGGTGCGACCTTGCGAAGCGAGCTCGGCCAACGTGGTGGTCTGGCCGCCGACGTTCATCTCGCCTTCCATGCCGTGACCGAACTGGAAAGCGAACTCGTCGCCCTGCGGGTGAACCATCGGGAAGTCAGCGGCGGGCGCACCTTCGGTCGCGAACTCGACGCCCGGCGCGGTGCCGATGCGAACGAGCGGGCTGACCTTCTCCTTGCGAGCGCGGGCAAGGCCAGCGGTCAGCGTCAGCAACGCGAGCGCGAGGCCGCCAAACGCGATGAAGTCGTAGCCGATCGACAGCGGCGTCGGCCGGAACGCGTGCGGCGGACGCACCGTGCACTTCGGATCCTTGACCTTGCCATCGACCTTGGTGCCGTTGGGGCCGTCGACGAGGCCGCTCACCATGCACGTGGTCTCGTAGTCGAACCGCACCTTGTTGTGCGCGGCGTTGCCGACCGAGATCACGAACGCGATGATCGACGCGACGAGCGCGGCCGAGCCGAACGCGACCAAGCCCCAGGTCGTACCCTGGATCTTGCCGCCGTGCGGATCGATGCAGTGCTTCACGCCGACGACCGAGTCGCCGAGCATCGCGGCGACTTCGACCGCGCGTGCGCCGCCCATGTCGTCAGCAGATTCAGCCATCGCTGCCGCAAACCCAGCCGGGGCCGCGGTCGCGGTGCCGTAGATCGCAGCGCCACCGGGCATTCCGGGCGGCGGGCGCAGCGCGGGCGCAGTCGCCGAGAACTGTTGAGGCGCCGGCGCAGCCATCGGTGCGGGCGCGGCGAACTGCTGTGGCGGTGGCGGTGCAGCCGCGGGCGGAGGCGCCATCGGACGGGCAGCCGCGGCGACCGGCGCAACCGGGATGACCGGTTGGCCCATCGGCCGTGGGCTCGACGCGACCACACCAGCGGACTCGACCGGCGGTGCCGCTTGAGTGGTCACCTTGGTCGGAGCATCGTCTTCTTCGCCAGCGGCGCCGATCGCGAGCTCGATCCGCGTCTCGCCGACGACGATCGTGTCGCCGCTCTGGAGCTTCGCCGTGTTGACCTTCTGGCCGTTGACGAAGGTGCCCTTCGTCGAACCGAGGTCGATGATACTCACGTCACCGGGTCCGTTGACCTCGATGATCGCGTGCATGCGGCTCACGGTCTCGTCGTCGAGCTTGAGGTGCGCCGATGGCACCTTACCGAGCTTGATGACGGACAGGCTCAGCCGCTCCTCGCGGACCAGCTGATCGCCTTTGAAGATGCGGAATGTGAGCGGAACTTTTGCGCCGGCCATGTCGATCTCCTTACAGGAGCTACTTCACTGGCCGGGAGGTAACGAGCGCGACGCCTAAATGGCGCCGCCTCGCTACAAGTCCTCGGCCGACTTGATGATCTCGGAAATGAAATTCGTACGGATGCGGATCAGGCTCGAGTGCTTCGCGAACTGAGTAGCGTCGATCGTCGAGCCCTCGGGCTTGACCAGATCGCCTTCG
>CAZDGY010001140.1:0-2193 GCA_964504685.1 uncultured Kofleriaceae bacterium
CCGCCATCGGCGGCGAACTTGTACTCGATCTTCGTCAGGTGCATCGGGCGGTCGGCCGGGTTCGTGACTTGGACGAACACGACCTGATGCCCCGTGTCGTGAACACCGAGGACCTGCAGCTGTGGCGGCTTGACCGGATGGCAACCGGTGGCAAGCGATAGAGCGCCGACCAGGACCGCGAACGACGTGAGGGTGACCAACCGCAACATGGGCGAAAAAGTATTCTGCTGCTTCTGTGCCAGCGGGCAACAAAACGCAAGTCCGCGTGGCGCCTTTACTGTCGATCATGGCCGCCTCGTCAACGCACCCTGCAGTTCACGGATCTCTGGCGGACGTGTCGCGGTTTGCCACGCGATTGCGCTAACGTCGGCGCGTGAAGATCGAGAAGGGACGCCGCGTACAGCTCAAGGTCGATCTATCCGTCGCCGGTGGCCAGCAACTCGAAAAGAGTACGGTCGAATACGTCCAGGGCGCCGGCACGATGCTCGCCGGGCTTGAAGCCGTGCTCGAGGGCCTCGAAAAGGGTGCGAAGCGCGACGGCGTGATCAAGGCCAAGGACGCGTTCGGCAACGTCGCGATGCACCCGCTCAAGAAGATGAAGCGGACCGACTTCCCGAAAGACGCCAAGCTCACCGAGGGCGAGAAACTCGTAGCCGCGGGCGCCGACAAAGCGCACATGAACGTCATCCTCCAGATCGTCAAGGTCTCCGGCGATGACGTCGACGTTCGGCTCGTCCATCCGCTCGCCGACAAAGACATCAAATATTCGGTCGAGATCCTCCAGGTCAGCGACCCACGCCCGCCGCCGATGCCGGCGCAGGCATTGAAGCTCGAAGAAGACAAATAGCGATCGGGCGATGCACGCGCGCCGGCTCTACGCTCATCGCGGCGCTTCTGCCGAGCGACCCGAGAACACGTTGCCGGCGTTCGAGCGCGCGGTCGAATGCGGAGTCGACGCGCTCGAGATGGACGTCCAGCTCACCCGCGATGGCCAGCTGATCGTCGCGCACGATGACACCGCGCAACGCACGACCGGCGTGCCACTCGCGTGGAGCGAGCTCGATCTCGCGGACGCGCAACGGCTCGACGCCGGTTGGGGATTCCTCGCGAGCGACGGTTCGCGCCCGTTCGCGGGCCAGGGCATCGCGGTGGCGACGTTCGAGCACGTGCTGAAGACGTTCTCGAACGTGCGGATCAACGTCGATCTCAAGGGCAACTCGGTCGAGCCGATGCTCGAGCTCATCGCGAAGCACGGCGCCGCAGAGCGCGTCACGCTCGCGAGCTTCCAGCTGCGCACGTTGCTCGACGTGCGCAAGCGCGTGTACGCCGGCGAGACCGGGATGTCGCAGACCGAGGTCGCGTCGCTGCTCGCGCTTCCCGCGGTGGCGTGGCGCCAGCTGCCGCGCACCGGCGGCGCGGCACAGGTGCCCGTCAAGCAAGGCCCGCTGCGCTTCGATCGCCCCGCGTTCATCGCGAAGTGCCACAGCGTCGGGCTGCGCATCGACTACTGGGTGATCGACGATATCGCCGAGGCCAAGCGCCTGCTCGACCTCGGCGCCGACGGGATCATGACGAACGATCCGGCGGCGCTCGTCTCACTGTTTCGGTAGCTCGGGCGCGAGCAGATCGTCCTCGAGGCCTGGCGGCTGAGCCAGCGGCTTCTTCGCAGGCTGCGCTGCGGGCACCCTGGGTTTCGGCTTCGGTTTCGCGATGGCGGGGGGCGGCGGGGCGCTGACCGGGGCCGCCGGCACCGTGGTGACCGCGGGTTGCGGCGGTGCAGGGTTCACAGGAGCCCGCGTGACGATCGGCGCGGGCGTCGCGACGGCGGGCTCCGTGTCGTGCGGCGTAGCTCGACTGCGATGAACCGCGAAGCCGACCGCAGCGCCCGCGACCGCGATGCCACACGCGAGCGCGACCGCGAGGTGCACGGTCGAGCGCTCACCCGGTTTGCGTACCGGTTTCGTCGCTTGCGCGAGCGGGACGAACGGCACGAGTGCCGCGGACAGCTCGGTCGCGCTCTGAAACCGCTGCGCTGGATCTTTCGCGAGGCAGCGCTCGACCACCGCGACAAACCCGGGTGGCAGGTCCGGCCGCAACGTCGTGAGGCTCGCCGGTTCGTCGCGCAGGATGCTGGCGAGCAACATCGCGAGCGACGTGCCATCGAATGGACCGCGGCCGATCACGAGCTCGTAC
>CAZDGY010001141.1:0-2192 GCA_964504685.1 uncultured Kofleriaceae bacterium
CGACTTCGCGGGCAGCCACGCGTTCAAGATCGACACGCGCAATCGCGATACCGCCGCGCTGGTATCGGTCGACATCAAGACGAAGAAGCAGAAGCTGCTCGCCGAGGACCCGCACCTCGATATCGCGCAGGCGTTCGCGAACCCGTCGGATGGCGAGATCGGCGCGGTCGCGTTCACCGATCTGAAGACGACGTGGCACGCCGTCGATCCGACCGTGACCGCCGATGTCGCTGGCCTCGACAAGGTCGCCGATGGCGCGTGGGAGATCACGTCGGCGACTCGCGATGGGCAGACCTGGCTCGTCGCATACGGCAGCGACGTACAGAGCGGCAAGTACTACTTGTGGAACCGCAAGACGAAGACCGCGACCTACGTGTTCTCGATGACGCCGGAGCTCGACGCGCTCCCGCTCGCGCATTCGCACGCATGGAAGATCAAGGCGCGCGATGGCCTGCCGCTGACCGCGTTTACGACCGTGCCGCGCGATCACGATGCGGCGAACACCGGCATCCCCGACCATCCGTTGCCGACCGTGTTGGTCGTGCAAGCCGAGAATCAGACGCGCGTCTCGGTCGCCTACGATCAGCTACCGCAATTGCTCGCGAATCGCGGCTACGCCGTGCTCGCGGTCAACGCGCGCGGCACCGACGGCTACGGCAAGAAGTTCTCGCACGCCGGTGACCGCGAGTGGGGCGGCGCGATCCAGCAAGACTTGTTCGATACCGTCGCGTGGGCAGTCGCGCAGAAGATCGCCGACCCGACCAAGGTCGCGATCCTCGGTGCAAACTATGGCGGATTTGCGGCGGTCACCGCGCTCGAACAAGCGCCGGACACGTTCGCGTGCGCGATCGACATCCTCGGCCCGATGAACCTCAACACGTTCGCACACGTGACCGCGCCACAATTTGCTTCGCTGTTCATGCGCAAGATCGGCGATCCGACAACGCCCGAGGGCAGCGCGAAGCTCGACGCGATGTCACCGACGAGCCATGCCGAGGCGATCAAGAAGCCGCTGCTCGTGTTTCACAGCAGCGAAAAAGCCGCCGGCAGCGACACCGCGAAGGTCGTCGACAGCCTCCGCAAGCGCGGCGTACCGGTCAGCTTTCTCGAGTTTCCCGACGAGGCGGTGACGATCACACGGCCGGAGAACAACCTGGCGATGCTCGGCGCGGTCGAAGCGTACTTGTCAGCACAGCTCGGCGGCGTGTTCGAGCCGATGACGCCCGAGATGCTCGCGGCGTCGTCGATCAAGGCGATCGTCGGCGGCGAGGGCGTGCCGGGATTACCCGATCAGTGATCGCAGTCGGGGCCGTGGACATGGCCCTCTTCGCCGTGCGCGGGCGCGTCCGGCAGCGGCGTGCCCTGCTGGGTCAGCTTGTCGACTTCGGTGATCTTCGCGTTCGCGACGAGGAAGCCGAGCACCTTCTCTTGGCGCAGCGAGTACGTCACGCCATCGATCCGGCCGTCGCGTTGCCACTCGGCGCGTAGCTTCGCCGGCGGCATGTTGCGCTGCTTCGCGGTGATCTCGATGTGCTTGTTGAGCTCTTCGTCGGTGACGGTCAGGCCTTCGGCGTCGGCGATCGCCTCGAGCAGCAGCTGGCCGCGGACCTCGTCGGCCCCGGCGGGCCGGATCTTCTCGCGCAGGTCGTCGGTCAGCCCAGCAGTGCCGCGCTCCGGCTTCATGCCGAGCATCTGGCGCAGCCGCTGATACTGCATTTCGACCGCGCGCTCGACGAGCGATGCCGCGACCGGGATCTGGTTTGCCTTGATCAGCTCGCGCAACGCGCCCTCGCGCGCTTCGCGGTCGATGACCTCTTGCTCGCGATCCTCGAGCTCCTTGCGCAGCGCCGCGCGCAGCGCTTCGAGCGTCTCGCCTTTGCCGGTATCCTTCGCGAACTCGTCGTCGAGTGCCGGCACGTCTTTCGCGCGGACCTCGATCACGGTCGCCATCAGGTCGGCTTTGCGCCCGCGCAGCTGTTCGTCTTTGTGATCTTCGGGAATCGCGATCTCGAGGTGGAGATCCTTCGAGGCGATCGGGATGCCGGTCAGCGCTGCGCGAATTCCAGGCATCGGCTCGCGCTCGGCGTCGTCGAGATCGACCGCGAACTGCGGCTGGTTGACTTGGTGCTCGCCGATCGTGCCGACGACGCTGAGCCCGACGATATCGCCCGCGTGGGTGACCTCGCGGCCCT
>CAZDGY010001142.1:0-2191 GCA_964504685.1 uncultured Kofleriaceae bacterium
GACGCGATGTAGTCGGCGATCACGCGCGCTTGCGCCGGGTCGTGCGCGGCGTCGACGAGGTCTCCGCCGTGGCGAGCGACGCGCGCGAGGGACGCGGCGAGGCCGTCGATCGACCCGCGGATCGCAGCGGTCGGCGAGTTGACCTCGTGCGCGACGCCGGCGACGAGCAAGCCCAAGCCGGCCATCCGCTCCGACAGCACGAGCTGCGCCTGGGTCTCGCGCAAGTCGGCCAGCGCTTTGCCGAGCTCGGAGTTGATCGCGGTGAGCTCGGCGGTGCGCAGCCGGACCTTCTTCTCGAGCTCCTCGCTCGCGCCGCGCACCTCTTGATAGAGCGCTGCGTTTTCGACCGCTGCGCCGGCCTGATCCGCGAAGGTCGTTAGCAAGTTCAACTCGGCCTCGGAGAACTCGCGCGCATCTTCGCCGCGCGCGACCGCGAGCACGCCGACGACACGCGCCTTGCGATCGAGCGGCAGCGCAACGAGCGGGCCGAGCGCGCCCGCGGCGGTGGCAGCAGCGCCGTACACCGGATCACCGGCGGCATTCTCGAGGCGCAGCGGCTCTCGACCGTCGAGCACGTGCTGAGCGATCGGGCGCAACGCATCAGCAACCGCGAGCGCCTCGTCGGCGGCGAGCGCGGTCGAGACATCGGCGCGTCGGGCACGAGCCGCGGACGCACGCAGCTGGCCGAGCTCGACGAGCCACAGCGCGACGACCCGAACGTCGAACGTACGCGCGACCGCGTCGACGATCTTGCGCGACACTTGATCGAGATCGATGACCGAAGACACCGCGCGACCAGCGTCGTGAAGCGCGACGATCTCTCGCATACGAGCCGCGAGCCGCGCTTGGTTGTCCTTCAGCGTCGACGTCATCTGATTGAACGCGGTCGCGAGGTCGGTGAGCTCGTCGCCGCCGGGAATGTCGATGCGATGATCGAGATCGCCGCGCGACACCGCGGTCGCACCGCGATGCAGCCGGGCGATCGGCGCGCCGAGTCGCCGCGACCAGATCAACGCCAAGCCGAGCGCGAATGCGATTGCCGCCGCGCCGCCGATCGCGAGCGAGCGGACCGCGAGCGCCTTCGTCGCGTCGAGCGAGCTGCGGTCGACCGCGATCGCGACGATGCCGACCGGCGCGTTGCGATGATCGAGCAACGCGGTAGCGGCGAGCGCGTAGCGTCCGGTCACGGTCGCGATCGGGTGGATCACGCGTTGCCCGCGCAGCGCGGTCGCGACGTCCGCTTGCGGGAGCACGACCGCATCCGCGCGCCGGCCGAGGCTCGAACGAAATGTCACCGCGAGCTGCCCGCTGACGCCGCCGATCAACACGTCGGCGGACAGCGCGCCCTTGATGCCGTCGGCGAACTCGCCATCGAGCGGGGTCGACAACACCGCGATGCCGCGCAGCGCGAGCTGGCTATCGACGATCGGCGACACCGCGCGGACAACGACGCGGTCGCCGACCGCGACGAACTTCACATCGCGTCCCCAGCTCTGCGCCGACGCGACTTCGGGATCGCCGGGCGGCGCGCCGAGGCCGTCGAACCGCGCCTCGTTGCCGCCGATCACGCGATCGAACAGCGGCTGGCCGTTCGCGTCGAGCAGCTGCAACCGCGACGACGGCGCGTGTACGGAGGCGTGAGCGAACCACGCATCGAGCGCAGGCTCGCCATCGCCGAGCGCCGCGACGAGATCGCTGCTCTCCGACAGCTGCACGGTTTCGTCGCCGATGCGCTCGACCGCGCGCAAGATCAAGTTGAGGCCAACCGTCAGCTGGCGATCCGCGTCGTCGCGCAACCGAGTCTCGAGGCTCGACAAGATCACGCCGGTCGCGATCGACGCTACGATGCCGACCGGCACGAGCGCAGCGAACCCGATCGCCAAGATCAGCTTCGTGCGCAAGCGCAGCCGCAACAGCCTGCTCCGAGCTCGACCGATCGATCGGCCGTCCGGTGAAGCACGGATGGCCGACTCTTTAGAGCGATGCGCCGCCGGAACGGTGTCCTCGCCGCTCACCGAGCCTCCACGCGCCGGATCAGCGTGTAGACCGGGTGCCCGGTCGGCGACAACACGACGTCGGACAGCTCGGCGCGGCCGGCGACGACGAGCTCGCTGTGGGCGATCGGTACCCACGGAGCGTCGGTCGCGATCTGATCCTGTGCCGCCGCATACAACGCCTTGCGGGTCGTTTG
>CAZDGY010001143.1:0-2188 GCA_964504685.1 uncultured Kofleriaceae bacterium
CTTCGACGCCCACGTCACGTGGACCCGCGATCGGTTCGACGACTTCGATCGGTTGACCTACCGGATCGATCAAGGTCATACGCGCGAGGTCACGAGCGTGACATTCGCGGGCAACCGACAGCTCGCGAGCGACACGCTGGCCGACGTCGTAGCGACGAAGGTCGTGACGATCGCCGCGAGCCTGTTCGGCAGCGGCTCGGCGGTGACCTCGCCGCAGCTCACCGATGATGTCGCGTGGCTCGTCGACAAGTATCGAGTCGAAGGTTTCCGCGATGCGAAGGTCTCGGTGTACGCCGCGCCCGATCCCGCGGTGCTCGGCGACCCGGCGCTGACCGCGGCGATGCTCGTCGCGAACCGCGGCGACCGGCTCGATGTCCGGTTCGACATCGACGAAGGCCAGCCGACCTTGTTGACTCAGATCGAGCTGACGATCGACGGCGACACCAAGGGCGAGCTGTGCAACGCCGCGCTCGCCGAGCTCGCAGATCTACTGGCCGACAAGCAGGTCGCGAACCGCGCGCCGGGCACCGCGTGTATCACCTACCCGACGAAGATGCGCTACCGCGAGGACGCGGTCAGCGCGGCGAAGGACCAGCTCCGCGACTGGATGTTCGGCCTGGGCCGACCGCGCGCGAAGGTCGAGCTGCTGCCGATCGAAGCGCCGCTGCCCCACCGCGTGAAGGCCCACTACCGGATCTCGAGCACGTCGGTGCTGCGGGTCGGCAAGATCGTCGTGCGCGGCAACTTCAAGACCCGACGCTCCGTGATCCTCCAGCTCGCGAAGCTCAAAGAAGGCGAGAAGCTGACCCGAGACAACCTCGCCGAGGGCGCGCGCAAGCTGCGCAACACCGGCCTGTTCAACGCGGTCCATATCGAGCTGCCGGAGCTCGATCAGGGCGAGACCGGCGCCGCGAGCGACGTCGTCAACGCGGTGATCGAGGTCGAAGAGCGCTACGACAACCTGGCGCAGATCGATGTCGAGATCGGCGGCTCGACCTACAGCGGGCTCTACGTCAAAGCCGAAGACACCCAAGCGAACATCTTCGGCTCCGGGCTCTCGCTGAAGCTGTCGGCCACCTACGGCACGCAGATCCAGGACTACGAAGGCACGCTGACGATTCCGAACTGGCTCGTCGATCGCGTCTCGCCGATCGACTTTCGCGGCGACATCACCGCGCTCTATCGCCAGCAGCAGACTGTGCGATTCGGTCAGCTGACGACGAAGGGCTTGACCGTCGGCGGCAGCCACACCTGGAACTTCCCGCACACGCGCAAGCAGGTCGCGCACTCGATCAACGTCGGCTTGCACTACGACTTCCGGCTGCGCACGCGCGACGTCGACGCGCTCCGCCCGATCGGCGCGGACAATGACGCGTCGCAGGTGCCGGTATCGACCAACGCCGGCTCGATCGGCGCCGACTTCTACTGGGAGCAACGCGTCGACCGCAACGGCGCCGCGGCACCGCTCGCCCCCGAAGAGGGCTTCCGACTTGAAGCCTCGGCATCGGTCGCGAGCACCCTGCTCGCCGGCGACGACGACTTCATCAAGGTCTCGGCCTCGGCCTCGCGATTTCATCTCGTCGGCAAGAACCTGCTGTTGCGCGCCGACTTTCGTTACGACCAAGGTTTTCCGCTCGGCGGCGCGGTGCTGTTACCCGAGGTCGAGCGGTTCTTCGCCGGCGGCGACACGACCGTGCGCGGCTACAACGACGATCGGCTAGCGACCGAGGTCGTCCAAGTCGGCGTCCCGCCGATCGGCAACGTGTCGCAGATCCGCGTGCTGCCCGCGGGCGGCAACATCCGCCTGCTCGGCAGCCTCGACGCGCAGCTGCGGATCAAGAGCGTGTTCGCAACCGCGCTGTTCGTCGACACCGGCATGATCACGAACCAATGGGCCAACGTCACGACCGACAACATCCGGCCCGCGGTCGGCATGGCGCTGCTCCGCATCGTCACGCCGTTCGGTGCGCTCGCGCTCGAATACGCCGTGCCGCTCCATCCCGAGCTCGGCGACGACCCGCGCGGCCGCTGGCACATCAGCTTCGCGGCGCGCGCCCAGTTCTAAAAGGTGACGCTGTCGCTATTGTCAACTTGCGCGCTGCTAGCCCGCCGCAACGCACCAGAATCGTTCGGAAGTCGTGGGGACGCTGTCGCTTTTGTCAACCTAGGGGCAGTTCGCGGTGCGCCA
>CAZDGY010001144.1:0-2183 GCA_964504685.1 uncultured Kofleriaceae bacterium
GTTCGTGTTGCCTGCGTTCGGTGTGAACCGCGAAGCGCTGCTCGTCCAGATGACCGCAGAAGGCGTCATCGAGGGCGGCTACAAGTTCGCGCGCTACCTCACCGGTGATGACGCGAAGAAGCCAAGCACGCTCAAGAGCTTCGGCATTCTCACCGATACGCGCGGTAAGAAGCCGACCTCGCCGCAAGCGAAGGCCTTTGCGGCGGCCGTTCAGCGCGGCGAGGTCATCGCGCATGCGGTTAACCACGCGCGAGATTTGGTGAACGAGCCTGCCGCGGTCATCACGCCGAGTGCGCTCGCGGCCGATGCGCAGGCGATCGCGAAGAAACACAAAGGCACGCTGTCGGTGACGGTATTGAGTGCGAAGCAATGCGCCGAGCTCGGAATGGGCATGTTCCTCGCGGTTGGCCTCGGCTCCGAGCAAGAGTCGAAGTTCATCCACATCACGTACAAACCGTCGAAGAAACCGAAAAAACGGATCTGCTTTATCGGCAAGGGCGTGACGTTCGACTCCGGTGGTTACTCGCTCAAACCCTCGCAGTCGATGGAAGACATGAAAGTCGATATGTCGGGCGCCGCCGCGGTGATCTCCGCGATGGACGCGATCGCGACGCTCGGTTCGGAGCATGAGGTCCATGCGGTGGCAGCAGCGTGCGAGAACCTGGTGTCCGGCCGCGCGTACAAGCTCGGCGACGTGCTGACCTCGATGGATGGGACGACGGTCGAGATCAACAACACCGACGCGGAAGGCCGGCTCACGCTCGGCGATGCGATCACTTACGCCCGCACGAAGATCAAGCCGGACGAAATGTTCGACTTCGCGACTCTGACCGGCGCGTGCATGGTCGCTCTCGGCCCGTACACCGCGGGGGTCATGACCGATCACGAAGGCCTGGCCCGCAACTGGATGTCGATCGCGGATCGC
Source organism: uncultured Kofleriaceae bacterium (assembly GCA_964504685.1). Classification (GTDB taxonomy): domain Bacteria; phylum Myxococcota_A; class Polyangia; order Haliangiales; family Haliangiaceae; genus JABFXX01. The sequence goes on from CAZDGY010001144.1 coordinate 926, forward strand.
ACCGGTGAGGACATGTGGCGGCTGCCGTTGACGGCGCGGCTGCGCGAGCAGCTGAAGAGTCCGATCGCCGACATGCGAAACACCGGCGATCGATTCGGCGGAGCGATCACTGCCGGGCTGTTCCTGAAGACGTTCGCCAAAGACACGCCGTGGCTGCACGTCGATCTCGCCGGGCCGGCCTCGACTTCGACGTCGCGACCCTCTGCCCCCAAGGGCGGGACCGGCTTCGCGGTCGCGACGATCGTCGAATACGCGACGCGTCACTGAGCGATCGGCCTGGCATTGTCCAGTTATTTCAGTCGGTTGAGTCGCGGCCATCATTGACAGTTCGCCCCACCCTGCTACACTACCGAGGCGTTTGATTCGTCGTTTATGCAGCTGAAGCAACAGTTCTCGGTCGGGGATAAGGCGGTCTATCCGGTGCACGGCGTGGCCGAAGTGGTCGCCCTCGAGCAGCGCGATATCGGCGGGAGCAAGACGCCGGTCTACATCCTCAAGATCCTCGACACCGGCCTCAAGATCATGGTGCCGACCACGAACGCTGGCACGGTTGGCCTCCGCGATCTGATCACGGCCAAGCAGGTCAAAGAGGTCTACTCGATCCTCAAGTCGCGCGACATTCCGCGCGATACGCAGACGTGGAATCGCCGCCATCGCGAGTACATGGAGAAGATCAAGACCGGATCGGTCTTCGAGATCGCCGAAGTGCTGCGCGACCTGTGCGTGCTTCGGTTGACGAAAGAGCTGTCGTTCGGCGAACGCAAGATGCTCGAGACCGCGCGCACGCTGCTGACCAAAGAGCTCGCACTCGCGAAGCAAGTCGGCGAAGACAAGATCGCCGGCGAGATCGACACGATCTTCGCGCCTGCCGCGGCGTGATCCGCAATGGCGGTCCCGCGCCAGATCATCGCGTTTGGCGGCGGCGGTTTCTCGATGGAGAGCTCGTCCGCGCTCGACGACTACGTGCTCGCTGCCGCGCGCGAGACAACGCCGCGCGTGTGCTTCTTGCCGACCGCGAGCACGGACTCGGCGGAGTACGTCGTGCGGTTCTATCGCACGTTCAGCGAGCGCGACTGCATACCGTACGACGCCACGGTCGTCGGCAGTCTCGAGCGCCAGCCGCATTCGGACGGCGAGCTCGCCGAGTTTCTCGCCGCGATGGACGTGATCTATGTCGGCGGCGGCCACACCGTCAACATGCTCGCGCTGTGGCGAGCGCACGGCGTCGATCGCGCGCTACGCGCGGCGTGGCAAGGCA
>CAZDGY010001145.1:0-2183 GCA_964504685.1 uncultured Kofleriaceae bacterium
TTGGTTTTGCGCCGCCGCGCCCGCGTACGTCGATGCCCGCCGCCTTGAGATACGCGCTCGCGGTCTCGCGCCGCACGTCGGCCTCGCGCTCGATACGCCGCAACGACCAACCGAGCCGGCCAAGCGCTTCTACCTGTTGTCGTTTCTCCTCGCTCAAGACGTTGGCCATTCCCGACGGCGGACCATGGGTCCTTCGTCGTCGTCAACGTCCCGCGAGCGACCTTCACTGGCCGGTTTTCAGGTGATCATCAGTGGCCGGTTTGGGCGATCACCGAGGGCAAATTCGGACGCAACGCGTGGCTTAGATCCAGGGGTCACGTCCACCTCATGCGCACTGTAGTACATGGACGGAAGTGTAAGTGCCCGTAAGGTAAGGTTGTTTGTATACAACTCCCACGTCGCTTGATACAAAAGATCGAACGGGCTTTGCCCAGGGGAGACACGATGAAGAAGACCAAGACGACGCAGGTGGCGAAGGACAAGCGCGCTTCGGATCAACCGAAGAAACTCAGCATGAAAGATCTGTCGCTCGTCGCTGGTGGTGACCGACCCTGCTGCCACAATTAGCAGTGAAACGTTCGCGATCGTTCTAGTCGCTCGCCGTTTCCTTAGAGCGCGCCGGAACCGACTACGATGTAGTCGTCGTGGATTCGAATATCGGTCGCAGGTTTGCGGATTTCCGTATCAAGGCTGTCCTTGGTTCGGGTGGGTCCGGCGACATCTACCTCGCAGAGCAAATAACGCTCGGTCGCGAGGTGGTTGTCAAAGTCCTGCGTGGCGAGGAAACCGATTTGCGGTCTGGCCGCTTCTTGCGCGAGGTGCAGCTCGCTTCGAAGTTGGACCATCCTTATGCTGCGCACGTCTACGCATTCGGCGTCGAGGACGATCGTACGCGATGGATCGCGATTGAGTTCGTTCGCGGTACCGGGCTCGATCAATTGCTCGGCGAGCGCGGACGCGTTCCAATCGCGCGGCTAATTCCGTTCTTAGATCGCCTGTGTGAGGTCATTGCGGCTGCTCACGATCAAGGCATCGTTCATCGCGACATCAAGCCCGCGAACGTGATGGTGATCCAGCGCGCAGGCCGATGGCTACCGAAGTTGCTCGATCTCGGAATCGCGCGTGCGACAGGCGAGGTTGGAGTCGAGTTAAGCGACGTTGCAGATCCGAACGCTCAGCACGATAACCTCTCCACGTTCGAAGGAATCACAACCGTCGATCTGACGAGCGATGGACCGATCCTCGGAACGCCGTACTATATGGCGCCCGAGCAATGGCGCCGGGCTCACACGGTCGACAGACGCGCCGACATTTATAGCCTCGCACTTCTCACATATCGCTGCCTCAGCGGGTCACTTCCGTTTCCCGGAACGACGATGCTCGAAGTCGCTCGCGGCCACGCCCGTGCCCGCGTTCCGAGCTTGGGTCCTGAATTTCCGCAAGCCATCGACGCGGTCATTGCCAAGGCCGCCGCAAAGCAAGCCAGTGAGCGTCACGCGAGCGCACTCGAATTCGCGGCCGAGCTGCGCCGCGCTTCCGGTATTGGAACCGATCCGGACCCGCTGCCCGGGATACCCGCCGCATTGCGCGATAATCTGCTGTTCTCTGCGCCGCAACCGATCGCGGAAGCGTTCGAGTTGCTCGATGCAGCGCGCTCACCCGCGCAAGCGCTCGTAGCCCTCAAAACGCTCGTCGGCACGACGCTCCGCTACATCGCGATCTTGAGTCACGCTGCGCGCGCTCGGGTCGGAACCGGAACCGCTCCGACTGATAGCGATTTGGCAATCGCACTACTCGGACAACTTCGAGCGAGTCAGCTCGATAACGCGGGGTGGCTTGCACTCGCGGTGGAGCTTTGCCGTCCGTTCTCGGCGCTGCCCGAGGCGCATCCGATAGCCGAGCTCGCGCGCTTCGTCGGTCAAGAAGACCGCGTCGTCCATGCGGAGAATTTGCTCGCGAAGATCGCTGCAGCCGAGGCGGAGAGCACTGCGCTCGAGACCCATCTCGCTGGCCTCGTTGCCTCCGTCGCAACGTTGCTCGACGCCGTGAGCTTCGTGTTGGACTACCCGCTCGTCGTTAGCGGCGAGCGACCGGAGCGGTGGATGGGAACGCGCCGCGCACAGCGCTTAAGCGCGACGCTCAAGTCGGCCGCGCCTCCGACGAGAGAAGTGATCCTCATCGAC
>CAZDGY010001146.1:0-2182 GCA_964504685.1 uncultured Kofleriaceae bacterium
GCTTCGCCCGGTGAGCGCGGGCGAGCTCGATCGCGAGCTCGCCGCCGAGGCCGCGAGCGCCTCCGGTGATCGCGACGACCGCGCCTTGGCGCAACGGCTTGGCGGCGCGCGGCGCCGCGGTCGAGTCGGCGACGACGAGCTCGATGACTTCGCGCCGGCCGTTGCGGTAGGCGACCTCGACTTCCGCGTCGGACGCGACGAGCTCGGCGGCGATCGTCTGGGCCATCGAGGCGGCAGGCGCAGCGTCGACCAGCTGGATCGCCTTGACCCGCGCTGCCGGCCACTCGCGGGCGAGCGCCTTGCCGAACCCGGTCTGCGCAGCGTACGCGGGGTCGCGATACGCGAACGCGACGAGCGAAGCGTCCTTGCCGACGGCGCGTGCGATCTCGAACGCGCGATCGAGCGGCGCGCGCGGAGCGGAGCCGGCGTCGCCGAGCCCGCGCACGTCGATTACACCGCGCGCGAGGTTCGGGACGACGTCTCCGGCGGTTGCTTCGATGCCGCGCGCAGCGAGCGCGGTGACCAACGCGGTTGCGATCGCGGCGGTCGAAGCGTCGCGGACGATCGCGACCGGGCCGGCAAACGGCGCGATCGAGCCGGCGGCGGACAGCTCGACGAGCGGACGGACGACCCGGGTCGCCACATAGCGGGTGATCGGACCGACCAATGCGGGGGGCGTCGCCGATCCGTTCGCGGTGCCCGCGATCCGGCCGCTGCTGCGGAGCGATTCTTCGACGTACGCGGTGACGTCGGCGATCGTCGGCTCGCTCGCGAACAAGGTCTTCGGCAGCCCTTTGAAGCCCGGGAACGCATCCGCGAGCTTGCCGGATAGCTCGACGACCATCAGCGAGTCGAACCCGAGGTCGGCGACGAGCCGCTGCGACGAGCTGAGCTTCGCGAGCGGGAACGCCGAGACCTGCGCGATCAACGCGCGCAGCGTCACCGCGGTGTCGTCGTTGCTCGTCACGGCTTGCGGGATCGGAGCGACGGGCGCAGCGGGTATCGCGACGGGCAGCGGCGCCTGCGCCGGCAGCGCGGCGACCGATGACGTGAGCTCCGTAGCCGGCACGTGCTTGCCGTTCGCAAACATCACGGCCTGCTGCCGCATCAGCTCGGCGTGCTGCGCGAGTAGCTGCGCTTGCTTCGCGAACATCGCGGCGTCGGGTGCGGTCGCGCCGACATTGCCGAGTGCAGGCAGCGGCGCGCGCTCTCGATCGGTCTTCACCGCGCACCAGTACGGCTCGGTCGGCAGCGGCGTCGGCGGCAGCCATGTCGCGCGCGGCGATTCGAACAGCGGCGCTAGCTTGACCGGCACGCCAAGTACGGCGAGCTCGCATAGCGCGTCGAGGAACTGCGTATCGTCTTCGCCGTCGGTCGTACCGAGAGCGATCGTCGCCGACGGCGGCGAGCCCGCCGCGCGCAGCGTTGCGCGCGCCATCGAGAGCAACGCGGTGCCAGCGGCGGCTTGGACGAACAACGTCGCGCCGGCCGCGGATGCCGCGCGCATTCCAGCGACGAAATCGACCGGCGACGCGGCGTGGCGGCGCATGATCGCGCGTACGCCATCACCATCAGTCGGGTACACGCCCGGCGCGATGCACGAGATCGCCGTGCATGTTGCATCCGCAACGCGCAGGCCGGCGATGAAGTCACCGATCGGGCGATCGGCATCGGCGATCACCGGCGAATGAAACGCGTGCGATACGGTGAGCCGCGTGACATGCGCGCCGTCGGCCGCGAGCCGCGCCGAGGCTGCGAGCACCGCGTCGGTCGTGCCGGAGATCACGGTCTGCTTCGGCTGGTTGAGGTTCGCGATCACGACGCCGGCGTGACCGTCGACGTACTTCGCGACGTACGCGTGGTCGGCCGCGATCGCAGACATCGCACCGCGATCCGCGATCGCGAGCTCGGCCATGACGCGGCCGCGCTGCGCGACGAATCGGACGGTATCGCGCGCCGACAACACGCCAGCGGCGGCGAGTGCGGCGAACTCGCCGAGGCTGTGACCGGCGACGACGCTCGGGACCACGCCGAGCTCCGCGGCAAAGCCGGCGAGCGCCAGGCCGATCGCCGCCATCGCAGGCTGGCAGATCTCGGTTGCGGTGAGCTCGCGCGTCGCGTCCGCTTCGTCGAAGCCGGGCCCACGCGTCGGATAGAGGTACGACAACAGTGGGCGCGGCAG
>CAZDGY010001147.1:0-2182 GCA_964504685.1 uncultured Kofleriaceae bacterium
AAAATTTGCGCAGGCGGGGGGAGGTGGACTCCAATCCATTTAGACCATCCTCGACGGGGAGCTGTCCATGTTCAAGAATTCGCTACTCGCGTTCACATTGTTAGCGGCTGCAGCCGGCGCCGCTCGCGCCGACGAGCCCGAAACCGGCACGGCGATGCCGCCGACTACCGCCACCGCGGGGCCGAGCGGCGACAACATGTTCAGCAAAGGCACGCTCGGGATTTCGGTCCCACTGGTCGACGTACTGCAAGGCGTCGACGCTGCGGTATCGACGGGCAGCATCGGGCTCACCACGCTCGACGTGTTGTACTTCCTCGATCCGGGCAGCGCGATCGACTTGATCGCCGGGTTCAACCTCAGCCACACCTCGGTCGCAGCGACGATGACCATGCCCGCGTCGACGACCACGACGTTCGGCTTCGAGGTCGGCGCCGGCTATCGGCTGTACAAGCACAAGGGCAAGTTCTACGCGTACATCGAGCCGCGGCTCGCGCTCGCGTGGCCCGATACCAGCTCGAGCGCCCGCGTCGATGTGTTGGTCGGCGGCGACTTCGGCGTCGAGCGGTTCATCGCCGACTGGTTCTCGTTCTCGGGCTCGATCGGTGGCAACTTGAACTTCACGAACTCGTTCAAGAACATCGATCTGGCGAGCGTGACCGGTATCGCGGCGAACTTCTACTGGCAGTAACCTAGCGGCGTGACCGCCGGGTACCTGCTCGACAATCGCGAACCAGCCGCGGGGCGACGGTTCGCGGCGATGTCGGCGTTGTTCGATCCCGCGACGTTTCGCCGGATCACAGCGCTCGGCATCGCGGCGGGATGGCGGGTCTGGGAGGTCGGCGCCGGCGGCGAGACCGTGCCGCGTTGGCTCGCCGCCCAAGTCGGCGCGACCGGGCGCGTGCTCGCAACCGATCTCGACACGACCTGGATGAACCCCGAGGCGATGGCGCCGATCGAGGTTTGCCGGCACGACGTCGCCGCGGATCCGCCGCCTGCGGAGCAGTTCGATCTCGTCCATGCACGGCTCGTGTTGGTTCACGTCGTCGATCGCGACGCGGCGCTGCACGCGATGGCTGCGACGCTCGCGCCGGGAGGCTGGCTCGTGATCGAGGATGCCGATCCGGCGTTGCAACCGCTCGCGTGTCTCGATGCGATCGCGCCCGAGCACGCGCTCGCGAATCACATTCGCACCGGCTTTCGCGCGTTGCTCGCAGAGCGCGGTGCCGAGCTCGGCTTTGGCCGCACGCTGCCGCGCCGACTGCGCGCCGCCGGACTCGTCGACGTTCGCGCCGAGGCGCAGTTCCCGGTCGCGATGCCACAGCTCGCCGCCCTCGAGCTCGCGACGATCGAGATGTTACGTTCATCACTCGTCGCCAAGGGCCATGCCACCGACGACGAGGTAGATCGCCACGTGGCTAACGTCGCGGCGGGACGCGTCGACGTCGTGACCGCGCCGATGATTGCCGCCTGGGGTCGCAGGCGCCCCTAAAGGGATTCTCTCGCCGTAAGGACATCGCGGCCTTGCTTCGCCGGACGCGATGCGATCATCGGGCGGGTCGGTCGCTGAATCGCGCGAGTCTCGCCCGGTGAGGCGGTGTTGGCCGCGGCGCGCTCGACAGCGCCGACCGCGCAGTGTTTGATCGTCTGATGTCGAAGCCGTCGCTCGTGGTCGCCGGAGTGCTCGCATTCGGCGCGGGCTGCGGCGGCGGGGGCTCGCACAACACCGCGCCCGACGCCGAGGTCGACGCGACCCCGGTCGACGCCGCGTTTGCGCCCGCACCGCACGGTGCTCAGCCGAAGGCGGTCACGCTCGGCGGCCCGGTGCTCACCGCACCGCTCGTCGTGCCGATCTTCTTCACCGGCGACGATACGATGCAGGCGCAAGTCGAGGGCTTCCTCGCGGCGCTCCCCGGCTCGGCGTACTGGCACGCGACGACGTCGGAGTACGGCATCGGCGACATCGCGATCGCCGCGAGCATCGTGTCGAGCGCTGCGCCACCGACGACCGATGCGGCGCTGCAGACGTTCATCACGACGAACATCGGCACGAATGGCTGGCCGGCGAACACCCCGAACACGATCTACACGGTGTTCCTGCCGGACGGCGTCGTGCTGTCGAGCAACTTCGGCACGAGCTGCAACGACTTCGGCGGCTATCACTCGGAGACCCAGACCGGCTCGG
>CAZDGY010001148.1:0-2180 GCA_964504685.1 uncultured Kofleriaceae bacterium
GACCGCCGGCGTGCAGTCCGAGCAGAACATGTTGCGCGCGGCGAACTGCGTGCCGTCCTTGACGTGGACCGGCTTGACTGGCGCGGCGACCGCCGGCGTCATGATCGTGACCTTCGGCGCGTGGTCAGGATCGCCGAGATACTTCGCCTCGACGATGTGGCCGGTCATCATCGCCGCGAACACCATGCACGTCATCACGACGAGCACGCCGAGAACCCAGAAGTGGCGTTTGATCAGGTCTTGCATCAGTCCTCGGACCCTCGGTCGGTCGGTTCACGATCGTCGCGATCATCGTCGTCGCCCTCCCCGCCTTCGCCACCCTCACCGCCACGAGGCTCGAGTCGGCGATAGATCGTACGGGTAGCAATGCCGAGCAACTTCGCGGTCAACCGCTTGTCGCCGCGCGTGTGGCGCAGCGTCTCGTGAATCACGCGCATCTCGATCTCGGCGAGCGGCATGCCGAGCGGGAACGTCAACGACGTCGCCGACGCGGTGCCCGGCGTCGTGTCGCGAATCTCGCGCGGCAACACGTCCTCTTCGATCGCGCCGTGGCCAGCGCGCGTCATCACGACCGCGCGCTCGATCGCGTTCTCGAGCTCGCGCACGTTGCCGGGCCAGCCGTATTCGACGAGCCGGTCGAGCGCAGACGGCGCGCAGCCCGCGATCGCCTTGCCGTTCTTCTCGGCATAGACGTGGACGAAGTGCTGGGCGAGCAGCGGGATATCGTCGCGGCGATCGCGCAGCGGCGGCACGTGCACCGGGATGACATTGAGCCGGTAATACAGATCTTCGCGGAACCGACCGGCCTTGACCTCGCCCGCGAGGTTGACGTTCGTCGCCGCGACGATCCGCACGTCGATGCGCCGGGTCTTGCCGCTGGCGCCGAGGCGCTCGATCTCGCCCTCTTGCAGCACGCGCAGCAACTTGACCTGCACGTGACGCGAGATCTCACCGATCTCGTCGAGGAACAGCGTGCCACCGTGCGCCGCTTCGAACCGGCCATCGCGCGCGGTCGACGCGCCGGTGAACGCGCCCTTCTCGTAGCCGAACAGCTCGGCCTCGAGGATCGTCTCCGGAATCGCGGCGCAGTTGACCGCGATGAACGGGCCCTTGGCGCGCGCCGAGTTGTCGTGCAACGCGTGCGCGAGCAGCTCCTTGCCCGTGCCGCTCTCGCCGAGCAACAACACGGTCGCCTCGCTCGGCGCCGCCTGCATCACGATGTCCATCGTCCGCCGCCACGCGAGCGACGTGCCGATGATCTGGCGCCGACGCTTCTCGGCGAGCTGCGCTTTCAAGCTGCGGTTCTCGACGAGCAGCGACTGCTTCTCGAGCGCATTGCGCACGATCCGGACGACGTGCGCGCGCTTGAGCGGCTTGGTCACGAAGTCGTAGGCGCCTTCTTTCATCGCGTCGACCGCGGTCTCGACCGTGCCGTACGCGGTCATCAGCACGACCTCGGTCTCCGGCGCGATCGTCTTGGCGACGCGCAACAGGTCCATGCCCGAGGTCTGCGGCATCATGAGGTCGGTGAGCAACACACCGACGCGATGGCGGCGCAGGATGTCGAGCGCCGCGGTGCTATCGGTCGCCGACAGCACGTGCAGACTCTCGCGCCGAAAGATCTTGGTCAGCGACTCGACGATCGCCGGCTCGTCATCGACGACGAGCACGACACCGGCATCCGCGGGCGCGGCGCGCAGCTCGTTGGGCTCGCTCGCCGGCTCCTGGCCACGGTCTTCCGGAGCGCCGGTCGGCCCGCCTTCGACCTGCGCTGCGGCGAACCGCCGAAACGGACTATGGGCAGGCTGGTTCCACATGCTTGTGTATCTATTAACAAGCCGAGTGCCAGTCTGAATTCCTAGCAACTTGCTGGAATTACTCGGAGCTCTAGCAGGGATCCGGGGTCGTTCGTGCCACCCTGTCAGGTTGCCTCAGGGGGCCTGACATTATGGCAGCGCTCCGTTCAGACCCGGCGGCGGCTGTGCTCGCCGGTATCGGGCCGTTTGCGCTGGGACTCGGTCGCCGCGATCTGGCGCGGCAACGACACGGTGAACGTCGTGCCCTCGGCGAGCTTCGTCGCGACCTCGATCGTGCCGCCGTGGCGCTCGACCAGCTCGTGCACGATCGATAGCCCCAGGCCGGTGCCTTCGCCGACGTCCTTCGTGGTGAAGAACGGATCC
>CAZDGY010001149.1:0-2175 GCA_964504685.1 uncultured Kofleriaceae bacterium
ATCCCGGCCGTCGCACTGGCTGCTCCCAAGAAGAAGAAGCCGCCGAAGGAAACGCCGAAGCCTGCGGATTCCGGCAAAGGCAGTGACAGCAGTGCCGACGCGCCTCCCGACAAAGACGCGGCGGTCGGTGGTGGCGGCGGCGGTGGTGGCAGCGCGAGCGGTAACGGGGGTGGCGCAGGCAGCGATGCGACGCCAGCGCCGGCAGAGCCGCCGAAAGACACCGCGGCCGACAAAGACAAGGACAAAGACAAGGACAAGCCGAGCGGCAACGAGCCCGATGTCGATGCCCTGCGCCAAGAGTACCTTGCGCTGCGCGACGAGCTGTTCAAGTCCCGCGCGCGGGCCAACGCGGTCGCGAGCGCCTTGTATTCGACGCGCGTCCAGATCCGATTCTCGTGGGCTTCGACGCGCTACTACGGCGTGTCGAAGGCGTCGATCCGGCTCGACGGCGCGAACGTGTTCGAGGACACCTCGGGCGCGATCGGCGGCGACGACGGCGTCCGGTTCGACGGCTATGTCGCACCGGGCAAGCACCTCGTGACGTTCCACGTCGAAGCCAGCGGCAAGGACGACGACTCGTTCACGTCGAGCACCGAGGCCCAGATCGTGATCAAAGCAGTCGCCGGCAAGGATCTACTCGTCGCGGCGAAAGCCAAGGACGGCGGCGACATCGCGTACGAGTGGAAGCGCAAGGAGAAGGGCTCTTACGGCTTGGGCATCGACGTCGGCGTCAAGACCGTCGCACGCGCGCCCGATGCAGGCGGCACGCCGGCGCCGGCGAAGAAGGGCAAGTGATGTTTCGCCGCGTGCTCGCGGTCGCCGCGGCGGCGCTGTGCGCGAACAGCGCGGCCTACGCGAAGGCCGGAGATGCAAAAGCCGACGCGAAGACCGAGGCGAAACCGGCCGGCGATGATCCGCTGGCGAAGTACTTCGCCGAGCTGCTCAACCTCAAGCTGATCGACGTCGAGAGCGGCAACATCGAGTCGCTGCGCCGAGAGCTCCAGGTCGCCGAGACCCTGCTGCGCGACGGGGCGTTCACGAACGCAGCGGTGGCGCTCTACGCGATCGTCAAGTCGCCTCGCTACACCGCATTCACCGACTTCGTCGAGTATCAGAACGCCGAATACGATCTGGCGGTCGCCCTCGCCCGCGCCGGCAGCTATGGCGCGGCGCTGCAAGAAATCGACGACATCCTTCGCCGCGGACCGGCGGCGCAGTATTGGGGCCCGGCGCACCGGCGCGCGGTCGATATCGCGATCGAGACTCGTGATCACGCCGGCGTGCTCGCCCGGATCGAAGCGATCAAGACCGCGGATCCGATTCCGCCGTCGGCCGCGGGCGAGCGCAGCTATCTGCGCGGCCGTGCGTTCTACGACGCGGGCAAGCTCGCCGATGCCGAAGGCGAGCTCGTGCTGATCTCGAAGAAGAGCCGGCTGTACTCGTCGGCGGTGTACCTGCGCGGTGTGATCAAAGCGCGACGCGGCGATCTCAAAGAATCGGCCGAGGCGATGTGCGAAATCGCGGCGACACCGGACAACGACAAGTACACGTTCGTCGTCGATGATCGCTATTTCACGATCAAAGATCTCGCGCGGCTCGGCCTCGGTCGGATCGCGCACGAGAACAGCGAGTACGACGACGCCTACTACCACTACTTCCAGATTCCGGACGACTCGCCGTATCTGCCCGACGCCCTGTTCGAGGCGTCGTGGGGCATGTATCAGAAGCGCGAGCTCGATACGTCGCGCGACCTCGTCAAGGAGTTCTTGAAGACGTTCCCGTCGTCGCCGCTATGGCCCGAGGCGAGCCTGTTGTCGGGCTACGTCGAGCTCGCGGACTGCAAGTTCGATGCGTCGCGTCGCAAGTACGATGCGCTGATCGGGCGATTGCAGCCGATCGTCGATGAGATCGACAAGATCAAGCACGACCCGGCGCTGCGCCGGCAACTGTTCACCAAGGCGCTGACCCGATTCCACGAGGTCAAGAGCTCCGGCGAGCTCGATGGCAAGAAGCCGGGCACGCAGATCGCGCCGACGCCGTTCGACGACGTGCTCGGCCTGTTGAAGCTCAAGCCCGATTTCATCCGGCTCGCCGAAGCGGTCACCGGCTCGCACGAGCTCGCAGACTCGGCGCCGAACGTGACGCGCGCGTGGCAAAACCTCGGCGCACAGATCG
>CAZDGY010001150.1:0-2168 GCA_964504685.1 uncultured Kofleriaceae bacterium
CCCCACCCGATCGATGTCGTCGTGCGCGTCGTGCGCGATGCCGCGAGCGGCCTGGGCGCCGCGCACGCCGCCGGCCTCATCCACCGCGACCTCAAGCCGGACAATATCTTCGTCGCCCTCGATGGCACGGTCCAAGTCGGCGACTTCGGGCTCGCGCGCAGCGACGGCGAGCTCGATGCCGCAGCGAGCATGCGCGGCCTGTTCGATCTGACTCAGACCGGCGCGGTGCTCGGCACGCCGGCGTACATGGCGCCGGAGCACGCGGATGGCGAGCCAACGGTAGCGTCTGATCAGTTCAGCTTCTGCGTCACGGCATGGGAGGCGATCTACGGCGCACGACCGTTCGCCGCGAAGACCTACGCGGAGCTGCGCGCCCGGATCGAAGCGCGCGAGCTCGCGGCGACGCCGGACGGCCGTCGCGTTCCCACACGCGTTCGCGCCGCGCTCGAGCGCGGGTTGCGCGCCGACCCGGCGCAGCGGTTTCCGTCGATCGTCGCCCTGCGTGCGGCGCTTGCGCCGCCGCGACGTCGCTGGCCGTTCGTCGCAGGCGCCATGCTCTTCGTCGCGATCGCCGGCGCCGCACTCGTGCTCGCGAGCGGCCATTCTAGCGTCGATGCGTGTCGCCGCACTGCGGCCGAGCTCGACGACACGTGGACCGCGAGCGCACAGGCGACGTTCGCGAGCGCGCGGCCGATCGTCGATGGTTACGCGCAGGACTGGATCGCGCTGCGCCGCGAAGCATGTCTCGCCGGCAACGCGAGCAGCGATCCCCGCATGCGCTGCCTCGATCGCGCGCGCGAGGCGCTGCGCAGCCTCGTTGCCGGCGTCACGCCGACGACCGATCCCGATCAGCTGCACGCCGCGGTGCTCGCGCTCCCTCCGCTCGGCGATTGCAGGACCGCATTGCGCGGCTCGGCCTCCGAAGCCCAGATCAGCGAAGGCGAGCAACTGCGCAAACAGATCGACAACGCGAGCCTCCGCCTTTCGCTGTCCGGGACGGGCAAGCTAGAGGACATCCACGCGTTCGTCGCACGAGCGACCGTGCTCGGCTACGAGCCGGCGATCGTCGATGCGTCGCTGGCGGAAGCCGATGCGCTCGTCCGCGCGTTGCAGCCCGAAGCCGCGGCCGAAGTGTTGCGCCACGCGATGGCAATCGCCGAGGCCAGCCACGATGACCTCGGGGTCGCGCACGTCGCGTACGCGCTCGCCCAGGTCGTGGTCAAGCTCGGCAAGCTCGACGAGGCCCGCTCCGCGATCGAGCTCGCGACCGCGACGCTAGCGCGCGCCGGCGGCGATCCGGAGCTCGAAGTGTTTCTGACCGGGGTCCGCGCCGAGCTGGCAGCGGCGACCGGCGACCACACCACCGCGATCGCGGTCGCCCGCGGGCTGCTCGCGCCGATGGCCAAGCGCACCGGCGCACATAGCCCCGAGATGACCGGGCTCTATCTCTTGCTCGCACGCGAGTACTCCGCGAACGGCAACTTCGAGGAGACCCGCAAGGCGATGGAGCAAGCGCGAGTCGAAGACCTCGCTCGCGCCCAAGCGACCGGCGTCAAAGACATCGTGACGATCGCGACCAAGCAAACCCTCGCGTTCCAGGACGGCGACGTCGAGCGCGCGGTCACGCTAGCGCGCGAGTACGCCGCGCTAGCGCAAGAGATGGGCGAACCGAGCGCGGAGATCGCCGCCGCACTCGCACTCGCGCGGTCGTACGAGCTCGATGATGACGGCCGGATGATGGTCGAGGCTTATCGCGGCTTGCTCGACGTGCTCGAACGCAGCCCGGGTGGCGGCGCGATCGACGTGCGAGGCGAAGCGAACGAAGGCATCGGCCGCGGTTGGTTGATCCTCGGCAAGCCAGAGCAAGCGCTCGAGCCGTTGCGCAAGGCCGTCGAGATCGACCGCGCGCCCGGGCTCGCACTCGACTACGCATCGGCCGCGGTCGCGCTCGGCGGTGCGCTCGTCGCCACCGGCAAGGCCCACGAGGCGCGCGAGCTGCTCGAGCCGGTCGTGCGCAAGCTCGTCGACGATCCGGATGCGCTGCTGCAACGCCGAGCCGGCGCGGAGTTCGCGCTCGCTCGCGCGCTGTGGGACGACGGCGGCGACCCGGAGCGGGCGCGTGCGAAGGCACTCGCCGACGAGGCGGTGCGTGATTACCGCGCCGCGCT
>CAZDGY010001151.1:0-2166 GCA_964504685.1 uncultured Kofleriaceae bacterium
TGTCGCGCGTGGCTTGCCAGATGTTGGTATCGGTGGGGCCGCCGCCACCCGGCGGACCTTGAGTCATCTGGTGGTTGGTCGAGATCACCGCGAGCAGCCCGTCGTCGGTGAACGACATCTTGCCTTCGTAGTCCGGCGTGTTGACCGCGCCCGGCAGCTGGGTCGGCGCCATAAACGCGTCGCCGAGGGTCGCCCGCGTCGTGATCCAGATGTCGGCGCTCATGCTCGGCGGGCGATCCGACGAAAAGATCAGCGTTAGCTCGTCGGAGCTCAAGAACGGATCGCGATCGATCGTCGGGCTGTTGACGCTGGTCAGCGCGACCGGCGCGCCGAATTCGATGGTGTGATCCATCCAGTGCGCCTGACAGCTCTCGTGCTTGGTGAGATCCGCGTCGCTACCGGAGTCTGAGCTCGCGTCGCCGCCGTTTGCGGGCGCGTCAACCGTGGCTGCGCTCGGCGCATTAAACGAACAGGCCGCGGTGGCCGCTATGCACGCCAAACTCGCCGGCCGCATGAGCCATCGTAACACGCCTACCGGCGGGCGAGCTCCGAGGCGATCCGCAGGCGCAGCGCGTTGAGCTTGATGAACCCTTGCGCGTCGCGTTGGTCGTAGACCGAATCCTCCTCGAACGTAACGATGTCGGGGCGGTAGAGGCTGCGCGCGGCTTTGCGCCCGAGCACCGTAACGCTGCCCTTATAGAGGCGAAGGCGCGCCGTGCCCGTGATCGCCTGCGCGATGTCGTCGAACATGCGCTGCAGCGCAATGCGCTCCGGTGCGAACCAGAACCCATTGTAGACGAGTGCCGCATACCGCGGCATCAGATCGTGGCGGAGCCGCAGCACCTCGCGATCGAGCGCGAGCGATTCGACCGCCGAGCGCGAGTGATGCAGCACCGTGCCACCCGGCGTCTCGTAGACGCCGCGCGACTTCATCCCGACGAACCGGTTCTCGACGAGATCGACCCGCCCGACCCCGTGCTCGCCCGCGATCGCGTTGAGCTTTGCGAGCATCTCGACCGGGCCGAGCCGCTCGCCATCGATCGCAACCGCGTCGCCGGCTTCGTAGTCGATCTCGAGCACGCGCGGCGCATCGGGCGCGGCCTGCGGATCGCGCGTGAGCTTGAACATCGAAGGATCGGGCTCGCGCCACGGATCCTCGAGCACGCCGCCTTCATAGCTCGTGTGCAGCAAGTTGCGATCGACCGAATACGGCTTGTCAGCGGTCGCTTCGATCGGGATGCGATGCTGCTTCGTGTACTCGATCAGCTCGCGCCGGCCTTTGAACTCCCACTCGCGCCATGGAGCGATGATCTTGATACCCGGGCGAAAGTGATACGCCGCGAGCTCGAACCGCACTTGGTCGTTGCCTTTGCCGGTCGCACCGTGGCTGATCGCATCGGCGCCCTCGGCATCGGCCGCTTCCATCAAGCCGCGGGCGATGCACGGGCGGGCGAGCGCGGTGCCGAGCAGATACTGCTGTTCGTAGAGTGCGCCGGCGCGCAGCGCGGGCCACACGTAGTCGCGCACGAACTCGAGGCGCAAGTCGCGGACGACGGCTTTCTGCGCGCCGACCGCGAGCGCCTTCGTGCGCGCGGCTTCGAGATCTTCGTCCTGGCCAACGTCGGCGCAGAAGCACACGATCTCGCAGCGATACTTTTCAGCGATCCAGCGAACAGCGACGGAGGTATCGAGACCGCCGGAGTAAGCGAGCACGACCTTGCGGAGCGACATCGC
This sequence comes from uncultured Kofleriaceae bacterium, assembly GCA_964504685.1. Taxonomy (GTDB): domain Bacteria; phylum Myxococcota_A; class Polyangia; order Haliangiales; family Haliangiaceae; genus JABFXX01. Next base: position 1,735 of record CAZDGY010001151.1, read on the forward strand.
GCGCTTATAGCGCAGCTCGGCGCGAACGGTGCGGCGAATCCGGCTTCAGTTGACGCTGCAGCGATTAGCGAAGGATGCCGCGGAGGAACAGCTGGCACAAATGGCGGAACGCTTCGATCCGCGGCATGCCCGAGACGTCGAGCAGCTCGTCGACCGTGAGCTGGCCATCGATCCGCGACAACAAGAACGCCGCGCGCGGCGAAATCTGCGCGCTCGACAGCTCGTGCAGCGGCCGCGCCAGCACCGGCTGACGCTCGAGGTCGCCGAGGAAGGCCTGAAACACCGCCATGATCGTCTCGCGGTTGCGATGGATCAACTTTTGGCCGAGCGCACTGTTCGGATCGTCGGACAGCGCGAGCTCGATCGCCGCGACCGCCTTGTCGAGCTCGCCCGCGCGCTGATACGCGAGCGCTTTGCCGAACAGCGTCGACA
>CAZDGY010001152.1:0-2163 GCA_964504685.1 uncultured Kofleriaceae bacterium
AACAGCGTGCCGACGACGTCGACGATCGCACCGGGAGCTTCGATGCGCAGCGAGCGCCCCGGGCCGCCGTCGAACGAGGTCAGCAGCGTCCCGCGCTTGATCCGTACGATCGATGCGGCGCCTTCTGCGCTGACCGCGAGCGAGGCCGGACCGACCAACGCGATGTGAGCCGATTCGCCGATCGTCGTCGCGAGGGTCGCGCCACTCGGCGCGTCGAGCGTGCGCGCGGCCTCGATCGCCGGAGTCGTGTGGCTCGTCGCGAGACGGATCACGATAACGGCCGCGGCGCCGAGCGCGACCACGGCGCCGCCGCCGATCCACCAGCGGCGGAACGATTTCGGCGCGTCGCCGATCCGCGCTTCGATCTGTGACCAGTTGCGCGCGCGACGAATGTCGTCGAGCTGATCATCGGCCGTCATCACCGTCCGCAACGCGTTGTCGTTGTCGTTCATGCCAACCTCCGCTCGTCCCGGTCTGCCCGTTGCATCAACGCGTCGAGCTCGCGCTGGCCGTGCTGTACGCGCTTTGCGACGGTCTCGGGCGTTGCATCGACGAGACCGGCGATCTCTTCGAACGACAACCCCTCGACCACGCGCAACAGCAGCGCGATGCGCTTCTTCGGCTTGATCCGCGCGACGCACGCGAACACGCGCGCGAGATGCTCCCGCGACTGCGCTTGAGCTTCCGGCGACGCGGCCGGCGCGGTCAATTCGTCGAGCACGCCAGCGTCGAGCGAGCTCGTCGGCCGGCGGCGGGTCCGGCGCAGATACTCGTACGCGGTGTTGATCGCGATGCGATGGACCAGCGTCGCGAGGCGCGACTCGCCGCGAAACGTCGGTAGTGCTCGATGGAGCGCGACGAACACGTCTTGCAGCAGATCGTCTCGCTCGGGAATCGGCCCGAGGATCCGCGCGAGCCGGCGAAACACGGCCGCGGCATGAGCGCGATAGATCTCGGCGAACGCGGCTTCGTCGCCGCCGAGATGGCGCTCGATCAGGGCGAGCTCGTCGGCGAGCGGATCGCGCGAGCGCCGTGCGGCGACGTCGGTGATCACGGAGCGAGCTCCACGCCAGCGGCGAACCACGGAGCGACGAGCGGGGTCTCGGTGACGTCTGCGCCTGAGAGCGTGTATTCGGTGCGCGTCGCGAACACGTCCGCGCCCGCGGCGATGATCGCGTGCACGCGCTCCGCGATCGGAATCCGCAACCGCGCGGTCGCACCGGCGCCGACCAACACTGTGACGTCGCCGGCGCCGTCGCGAACGATCAGCGGGGCGAACGTCGCGTTCGCGATCAGATCGAGCCAACCGATGCGATAGCCGCCGCCGATCCGCACCATCACATCGTCGCCGTGGATCGGTCCGCTGAGCAACGCGCCACCGCCGACCGAACCATCGAACAGCCATGGCCCGCCACCGACCGTGAAGTCGAGTGCGCCTCCCGCCAGCGTACCGGTAAACGCCGATGCGCCGCCGAGCGCACCGATCGTAAACGTGGGCGGCGGTCGCGGCGGTGGCGGCGGCGTAGCGGCGAGGTCATCGAGCACCAAGTCGCTCGCCGCGATCGCCACGAGCCGGGCCGCATCGGCACCGCGCCGGCCACCGAGCTCGAGGTCGCGCGCGGTGCCCCCGACTTCAACTCGCACCGCATCGTCGGTGGCGGTCACGCGGACGCGCAGCGGTGCGCCGGTCGGGCTGACCCGCACGCGCAACGCCCCGGTTAGCTCGGCAGCGGTGAACGGCCCGTCGGCGGCAACCTCGACGACGATCGTGCGTTCGGCGGCGGCGGGCGCCCCGAGCATCGCAATCGTCAACATGACCGCAGGCAGGCTCACGCCCCGAGTTAGACGGTGCGTCCCGCGTTCGCAGGAAAAATTCTTTTCGTGCCTCCGGCACCGTCTGTAGGGCCTAGAGGAACCCATGCGCACACTTACCATCGTCCTGTTATTGGCAGCCTGCAAATACCAAACGGGTTCGACCGGCACCCAGATCGAAGGGCCGGACGCCGGTCCTAGTCACGACGGTCCTTGCCACAACGGCGTCGACGGCGGACGGGACCCGCTCCCGGACGGCTATATCTACACCAACGACGGAGGCAGTTATTATCCCGACGCCGGGACCTACTACTACCCGGACGGCGGTTACGGTGGCCAGCCGGACGCCGG
>CAZDGY010001153.1:0-2163 GCA_964504685.1 uncultured Kofleriaceae bacterium
GGGAAGATCAACTCGGTCGTCGTCATCCCGTAATGCCCGACCTACGCCTGGCCCTCGCCGCCGCGCTCGCGCTCGTCGCGTGCGGGCCCACTGCACGCGGCCACGGTGACGGCGGAGGCGGCGGTGGCGGCGACGCGTGCGGACCGTCGTGCTCGGCCGATCTGCACGACGTGCTCGATTGCGGCGGCAACGTCGTAGAGACTTGCGGCCAGGACCAGGGCTGCTCGGCCGGCGCGTGCGTCGACGCGTGCCAGTCGGCGGCGGACAACAAGAGCTCGATCGGCTGCGACTACTACTCGGTCGAGCCCGACACGATCATCCCCGGCCAATGCTTCGCGGCGTACATCGCGAACACCTGGACGTCGCCCGTGACGATCACGGTCGAATACGCCGGCACGCAGCTGCCGATCGCCGGGTTCGCGCGGATTCCGAGCGGGCAAGGCCAGGCGCTGACCTACGCGCCGCTCACGAACGGCATGCTGCAGCCGAACCAAGTCGCGATCTTGTTCCTCGCGCGCAACAGCGGCATCGCCTGCCCGACCGGCGTGACCCCGGCGGTGACCACCGCCGACGGTGCGGTCCACGGCACCGCGCTCGGCAACGCGTTCCACATCACGACGTCGGAGCCGACCGTCGCGTACGACATCTATCCCTACGGCGGCGGCAGCTCGGCGCTGACCAGCGCGACGCTGCTGTTGCCGACGTCGGCGTGGGACGTCAACTACGTCGCGGTCGACGCGTTCACGAAGTCGACGATCACGAGTGGCCAGCCGTTCACCGAGCTGGTCGCGCTCGCCGACAACACCCACGTCACGATCCGGCCGACCGCGGCGATCGTCGCAGGCAGCGGTGTCGCCGGCGCCGCGCAAGGCGTGAGCACGGCCTACTCTCTCAACGCCGGCCAGTTCGTGCAGTTCACGCAAGATGCAGAGCTGACCGGGAGCCCGATCACCTCGGACCAACCGGTCGGCGTGTGGGGCGGAGCGAGCTGCCTGAGCATCGACGTCGGCATCGCGGCGTGCGACGGCGCGCATCAAGAGATTCCGCCGGTCAAAGCGATGGGCAACCACTACGCGGCGGTGCGTTATCGCAACCGGTTCGTCGGCGTCGAAGAGACCGTGCCATGGCGAATCGTCGGCGGCGTCGACGGCACGACGCTGGCCTACGCGCCAACGACGCCGGCCGGCGCACCGACCACGATCAACGCCGGCCAGCTCGTGCGGTTCGACGCTCCCGGGCCGTTCACCGTGCAGAGCCAAGACGCCGATCACCCGTTCTACATGTCGGCGCACATGAGCGGCTGCGAGACTTACGGCGCGATCGGCGACTGCCGCGGCGATCCCGAGTTCGTCGACGTCGTGCCGCCCGAGCAGTACCTGTCGGCGTACACGTTCTTCACCGATCCGACCTATCCCGAGACCAACCTCGTGCTCACGCGCGAGCAAAAGAACGGCTCGTTCGCCGACGTCACGGTGGACTGCGCCGGCGTGGTCACCGGCTGGACCGCGATCGATGCCGCCGACACGATCGAATACACCCGGCTCGATCTCGTCACCGGTAACTTCGGGTCGGTCAACGGCTGCAACAACGGCTTGCACGTCGCGTCGAGCGCGCAGCCGTTCGGGCTCACGGTCTGGGGCTGGGGCTCGGCCGCGAGCAGCGGGTTCAGCTCGCAAGCGGTGAGCTACGCGTATCCCGCTGGCGCGAGCGTCCGGCCGATCAACAACGTCGTGATCGAGTAGTCAGCGCGGGCGCAGCCAGTCGGGCAGCGGCTCGTTCGCGCCGAGGCAGCGGCCGGTCTCGGCGAGCGCGATGCCGTCGTCGAGCTTGCCGCGGCCGAGCGCCGAGACGTACGCGACGCCAAGCGTGTGCTGCGCTTCGCACCGCCAGCTGACGATCGCTGCGGGGTGCGCGCCATCGTCGAGCGTGACCGCACCGCGGCGGATCGCGTAGCTGCCGTGGTGGTCCGCGTGGTCGGACACCTCGAAATGCATCGCCGCCGCCATCGTGACGAGCGTGGGCTCGGCGTCGAGCATCACCGCGCTGAGTGAAATCACGACGTCCGCGTCGTTCGCGACGAGCACGCCGCCGGACTTGTTCGCGCGGTGCCAAGTCGGGCGCTGATCGACGACGACGCCATACGCCGGCGCCTCGGCCTTCGAG
>CAZDGY010001154.1:0-2162 GCA_964504685.1 uncultured Kofleriaceae bacterium
ATCGGGGATGCGATCCACAACCAACGGCTGACGGTGGTAGACGTCCGGTCCGGTGCGGCGAAACAGCTGTCGTCCGCCGAGCTCCACATCTACGAATACGATTGGTCGCCAGACGGCAGCGCATTCGTGGCTACCGCGGCTCCCGGCCCCGGCGACAACAACTGGTGGATCGCGCAGCTCTACACGGTACCTGTCGCGACCGGCGCGATGACCTCGATATACAAGCCGGCGCTGCAGATCGCATTTCCGCGGTGGTCTCCCGACGGGGCGACGATCGGCTTCATCGAGGGCTTGATGAGCGACGAGGCTTCGCCCGGCGGCGACGCGTACACGATCGCCGCGACGGGCGGCGCCCCGGTCGATCGCATGCCGAACCGAACGACATCGGCGAACACGCTCGCGTGGCGATCGCCAACCCAGCTGTTGATCACCGAGCTCACCGGCGGCTCGAGCGCGATCGCGACGATCGACGTTTCGACTCGAGCGATCGATCGGCTATGGCAAGGCAACGAGTGGCTCGGTGCCGAATTCGCCGCGTCGCGCGACGGCAAGACCGTGGCCGCGGTCCGATCCGACTACGAGCACGCCGCAGAGATCTGGGCCGGCCCGATCGGCGCGTGGCAGCCGCTGACCAAGCTCAACGTGAGCCATCACTCGTTCTGGGGCGAGGCGAAGAGCATCAGCTGGACGAACGACGGCCTCACGTCGCAAGGCTGGCTCGTCTACCCGCGCGACTTCGACGCTACGAAGACGTACCCGATGGTCGTGTCAGCCCACGGCGGGCCCGGCTGGATGGAGGTGCCGATCTGGCCGGGCACCTGGAGCGACGTCGTCTTGTCCGCGTTCGGCTACTTCGTGCTGTTGCCGAATCCGCGCGGCAGCTTCGGTCAAGGCGAGGCGTTCGCGCGTGCGAACGTCAAAGACCTCGGCACCGGCCCGCTGCGCGATATCCTCGCGGGCGTCGATGCGGCGCTCAAGCTCGCGCCGATCGATCCGAATCGGCTCGGCATCACGGGCTGGAGCTATGGCGGCTACATGTCGATGTGGGCGCCGACGCAGACCAATCGGTTCAAAGCCGCGGTCGCCGGCGCAGGCATCTCGAACTGGCAGAGCTACTACGGCGAGAACGCGATCGAGCAATGGATGGTTCCGTTCTTCGGCGCGTCGGTCTACGACGACCCTGCCGGATACGCGAAGGCGTCGCCGATCACGTTCGTCAAGCGCTCAAAGACGCCGACGTTGTTCCTCGTCGGAGAACGCGATGGCGAGTGCCCGCCGCCGCAATCGTACGAGATGTGGCACGCACTGCACGCGCTCGGAGTCGCGACCGAGCTCGTGGTCTACGCCGGCGAAGGCCACGAGTTTCTGGACACCGCGCACATGCGCGACCGGATCGAGCGGAAGCTCGCCTGGTTCGACAAGTATCTAAAGTAGTCAGCGCATCGCCGGGCCGTCGCGCCAGGTCATCTCGACGAGATCGAGCATGTGATCGCGATCGATCGCGAGCCACACCGCGGCGGCAACCGCGAGCGCAGCGCACGCGGCGTGGCCGGCGGCGCCGATCCGCGACAACGAACCGCGCTGGCGCCGAGCCTCGAGAGCGACGCCCGAGATCCAAGCGACCACGGCACCGGCGATCGCGATCGTTCGCACCGCGCGCGCGACCATCGGGTTGCCGGTCGCCGCGACGATGACGATCACGACCGCGATCGGCACGAAGAACGCGAGCTCGATCGGTGGCCGGAGCAAGGCGCGGCCGGTCGCGCGCCACGAGCCGGTCGCACGGCGGAGCCGGATCGCAGCTGCCGCGCCGAGGACCGCGAGCCCGAGCCACAGCGCGCGCCGCCACCACTCGCGGTGGCGGGCGGTCTCGAGCTGATCGGCGACTTCGGCGCGATCGTGCGGATCGACATGATCGACGCGGGCGAGCGCGGTGGTCGCCTCGTCGAGCTCGCCGTGGCGAACGAGGACACGCACGAGCTCCAAGCCTGCACGCCGACGATCGATCGCCTCACCCGCACTCGCGGCAGCGCGCAACGTCGCGATCGCGTCGTCGGCATCGCCGTCGCGCTCCCAGCCGCGGGCGATCACGAGTCGCGCGTTCCCAGCGCGTGGATAGTCCGGGTGATCGCGGACCAGCCGTTCGAGCTCGACGATCGCCG
>CAZDGY010001155.1:0-2161 GCA_964504685.1 uncultured Kofleriaceae bacterium
CCTGCCCGCGTTCACGACCTCCGCGATCTCCGCTTTCGTGAGACCGCCGTCAGTGTCGCTCGGGCCGTCGATCTTGATCACCGGGATCGGGCCGATCGGTCCACCGCCCGTGCAGTGCGCGGTCTTGCACTCCAGCGCTTTGCGCTGCGGCACGATGGTGACTGGGCCTTGGCTCGTGACCGGACCCTTCGGCCCCGGCGGACCACCGGTCTTCGTGCACAGCTGACCGGGCAAGCACTCGCCCTGGCCCTGGCCCTTGTCCTTGCCGGTGCCGGTGACGTGGGTCGGTCCGAGGCCGCCGAACTGGCTGAGATCGAGACCGTGGCCGAGCATGCGATCGATCTCGCTGCGGTTATGCGGATCGAGCATCCCGACCGCCGGCGCCGACGGCTTCAGCGATTCGGTCGGTACGCCACCCGGGTGCGGCCGGCCGCCTCCCGGGCTGGTGCTCGGCGTGACGCTCGCGATCGGCGTGACTGCGGTCAGCTTCGGCCCTGTCGTCGCCGGAGTCGGCGTCGTCGCCGCCGATGACGCGACCTTCGGCTCGATCACCTGCGGCTGCGGCTCGAGTCGCGTCACCAAGTAGTTGCCGGTGAGCGAGCGTGTCCCCGGCCACGCGAACGCGTTCGATCCGTCGTAGAGCGAATAGACCATGAACAGCAACGCGGCATGCGCGATCGCCGAGAACACGATCGACGCTTGCGATTCGCCGTCCTGGTTGATGATCCACCGCATCAAACCGCCGATCGCGATCGCAGCGGTGGCGAGCGCCGCGCCGCGTGCGATCGCTTCGCCAAGGTCGACGCCTTCGAACGCCCACATCACGGCGAGGCCGACGCACGACACCGCCCACCCGATCGCAGCAGCGACCATCACGTTCTTCGTGAGGAATGGCCGCTCGTCTTCGACCGGCACGAACTGGAAGAACAACTTGTGAACGCCGGTCTCGTCGAGATCGATCACGCCCCAGTCGCGACCGCTGATCGGCGTCGCCCAGAATCCGCCCTGGCCGGAATCGCCGGCGCGCTTCATCAGATGGCGAACGTCTTGCTGCTGACCATCGATGCAGATCGTGCCGCGCATCCGCTCGCCGAGCGTCAGCAGGAAGCCGCGATTGCCCGGTCGGACGATCGCGAACTCGGCCGGCAGTCCGAGCTCGGGCACGACGAACGTCGATTGGCCGGATGCGCCGATCGTGATCCGCTTCGGATTCTTGAGGACGACGTCATCCATCACCTCGTCGTTCCAGATCAACGCAGTACGAAGCGCGACTGTGGTCATAGAACCCCCTCGTGTTCGACTACGCGCTCGAGTTCCGGTTCCGGAAATCCAGTCGAGAACAGCCAGCGACACGTGCTGCGCGCACGCACATCGACGCACTCAGCCGCCGAGTCGGTCCTCGATAGAACCGTGAAACCACGCGATCGGCGTCTCGAGCGCGCCGAACAACAGCTCGTCGGTGCCACCAGAAGTGATCCCGCGCTGCACCTGTTCGCACACCCAGAGATCCTCGCGCTGGAACACGGCGTCCTCGATCAGTGCCCAGCTGCGTTCCCAATGCTCGATCTCCGCTGTGCGCGACCCCGGCACGAGCATGACGTGCTGGTACTCGGTGACGTCGGGTGCGACCGGGTGCAGCGTGATCAGCGAAACGAAATCGGGATGAACGATCGCGACGGTCGCCGGAAAGATCAGGAACGACGGCGTGACGAGCTCGCGCAGGTTCGACGTCGCCGCGTCGCGGAGCGCGCGCCGTGCGGTCGCAGCGCGAATGTGGCGACCGACCGGCTCGGCGACCGAGGCAGCATCGATGAAGAACCGATAGATAGAATCGCGATGCAAGACTCGGATGTGATAGCCGTCGAGGAACGCCTCGATCACGAGCTTCCAATTACACCGCCGATTGACCCGCGCGGTGCGAAACGCGACGTGATGATCGAGGTCGAGCGCAGCGAGATCCGCGTCGAGGCCGCCGAGATAGCCGGCGATGTCCGTGCCGAGCCAGATAAAGCCATGGCGCTCGGTGACCGGAAGCTCGCGCAGCCCGCGATCGTCGAGTCGGCCGGGAAACGCGTCCGCGTGCGGGACGTGCAGCAAGGCGCCCGCGAGGTCGTAGGTCCAGCCGTGATACGGGCAGACCAAGGCTTTCCGCGAGCACGGT
>CAZDGY010001156.1:0-2159 GCA_964504685.1 uncultured Kofleriaceae bacterium
GGCCCATCGTCGGACTCGCTCGTCGTCAATCAGATCGAGCTCTGCCTGCAAGCAAACTAAGGCAACCGAACCCGCGCTGCGGTGTCTACGCGGTGTGCGGTTCGGGGTCGTCGTCGCTAGCGTCGCGGTGGGCTGCGCCGGATCCCGCGGCGCAACACGCGCGAACCAAGTCTCGCCGCCGTGCTACCCGGCGGAGTGGCACACCGCAGTCAGGACGCCGTGGCGAGCCGTGCTCGCCGGTCGCCAAGTCATTGTCATCGGGGTGAACGGCACGGTCGTCGGCATCGCGGATGACTCGAGCGGTGTGATCGTCGCGGCGTATCGTCCGCTGGCCGCGCTGACGCCGGTCGTCACCAAGCTCGCGCCGCTTAGCGAGGTCCCAGGCGGTCCGCCGATCGATGCGTGGGTCGAAGCGGGAGTTCCGCTCCCCGATCACGCCCAACACGGCTGGTTTCATATCCACCACGTCGGCCCGGTCTCGATCGACGGCTGGATTTCCGCGACTGCGAGCCACAAAGTGTGGGAGTCGTCCAAGCCGGGCACGGGCGGCACTCGCTTGCCCAACTTTTCGAACCTGCGCATCGAGCCGGATCCCTCCGCGCCCGTGATCGCGATGGTCGACGGTACGGTTTCGGTCACGCTCGACGTCACCGAGGCGCAGATCGGTTGGCAACACGTGACCGCCGACGATGGCGTCGTTGTCGTCAAGGGCTGGGTTGCGGTGCCCCGGCCGGATCAGGTGGTGGCGCGGCAGGAGCTACGAAAGTTCGATTTCAGCGACGACATCATCGAAGGCGAGACACCGAAGCCGTCCGGCGTCGTACCACTCGGCACCTGCCTGCGCTCGGCGCCGAGCGACGGCGCGGACGTGATCGGCCTCGTCGATGGCATGCTCGAGCACACGCGCAAGCTGAGCAACGGCTGGCTCGAGGTCACGGTCGATGCGCCGTGGGGGCACGTGACCGGCTACGTCCCCGCGCCGCCGGACGAGCCCGATCGGCGGTTGCCGCAGTTCCTGAACAACTAACCGTCTCGCGCTAGCCACACCGTGCCGCGCGCTCACGAGGCGATCGCCGCAACTGCCCGAACGGTCGAGCGACGTCGGTGGCACAGCGCGTGCGAAGCAGTTCCGTGTGGGGGGATGCAGCACGGCAATCACCGTCACCTTTCTGGCAAGCGCGTTGGTCGGGTGTCTCGCAGCGCCGCCGCCGACGAACCTCGCGCAGCCGGCGCGCGAGCCCGCGGACGTGATGAGCAGCGAGACGTACGCCCGCAAGATCCTCGGGCTGCGCGCCACCCTTGCGCGTAGTCACGTCGATCTCGACGTCCAGTCCGAGTTCCGCACCTGCGGCAACCGCGATGCGCGCGGCTGTCTACGCTGCGAGGTCGCGAGTCGCGAGGCGACGGCCGGCGTCGATCCCGAGATGATCGATGCGGTCGCGACGGCGTTCGCGCGTTACCCGCCGGACGTGCTTAGCGCGTCGAAGCTCGAGCACGTCGCGCTGTGCCGGCGGATTCGCTATGACCACTCGACCGATGGGCCCGATCCCGCGGGCGTCGCGGTGCTCGAAGATCATCGGCTGCTGATCAGCGTCGAGCACTTCGTCGGCGAGCCCTACAAGTACTCCGGTTCGTTCACGATCGAAGAGGTCGTGCACCACGAGTTGTTCCACTTGCTCGACTACGCGAACCTCGGAGCCAAGCTCAACAACGACGCCGAGTGGCACGCGTTGAACGCACCTGCGTTCGCCTACAAGGAACTGGAGACGCTCGCCGTGCCGCGACCGGCCGGGTTCGTCGATCCGTACGCAAGTACCGACGAGGCCGAAGATCGCGCGAGCACGTTCGAATACCTGATGAGCCACGCCGGCGAGCTGTGCAAGATCGCCGCGGACGATCCGATCGTGATGAAGAAGGTCACGGTCGTATGGCGACGGATCGCCAAGCTCACCGGGCCCAAGCTGCTCCACGCATGGGCACCGTGCGTGCGCTGGCCAGACCATACAAAGGCTCCGAAGTCACTGATCGGCAAGATGCGGTAGCAGTCGCGCGATCGCCGTGCCACCGTTGTCCGTCATGCGCCGGTTTTCGATCCTCGCGCTCGCGTTGTGCGCGGCTCCTTCAGTCGCGGCACCGTCTACGTCCGGGGCGTTCAAGCA
>CAZDGY010001157.1:0-2157 GCA_964504685.1 uncultured Kofleriaceae bacterium
GGGGGCAAGCTGCCGGAGTCGGAGGCGTACCTCGCGCGGCTGTACGCCGGCGATCGCGTGCCGAAAGAGAAGAAACCGCCGGTGTTCGATCACCTGCGCTCGGCCGGACCGTGGATGGTGTCGATCGATCGCGAGCCGCTCGCGGTGCTCGACGGGATGAGCCAGACCGCGACGGTGGTCGGTGGCTTCGCCGAGGATCCGGTCGTCCGCGCGTTCACCGAGGGCGAGTTCGGCGACACGTTGATCGCGAACCCCGATACCGCGGCGGGGGAAACCTGGGCCGAGATCGATTACGCGAACGCGTTACGGCAACTCGTGCCCGGATTGCCGCACGTCACGTTTGTCGCGTCCGGTGCCGAGGCCAACGAGAAGGCGCTCGCGCTCGTGCGGATCAACTGCGAACGCCCGGACGCGGCGAAGATGCTCGCGTTCGAGGGCAGCTTCCACGGCCGCACGTTACTCGCGGTGCACGCGACGCATTCGCCGAGCAAGCGCGCCGCGTTCGAGCTCAAAGGCTACGAGGCGACGTTCGCGCCATTCCCGGTGTGGAACACGCCGTCCGACGACGAGCCGTCTGCGCCGAGCGGCTACTACGCCGCCGCCGCGACCGGCGACATCGCGGATCTCAAGGAGCGGTTCGGCGACGCGAAAGACGACGCGCTGCTCGCCGCCGAGGTTGCTTCGCTCGCCGCGGTCGACGCCGCGCTCGCGACCGGCGCGTACTTCGTGACGATCGTCGAGCCGATGCAATCCGAGGGCGGCGATCGCTTCGCGACCGAGCGGTTCTTCCGCGCGCTGCGCCTGTTGACGCGTTACCACAAGACGTCGCTCGTGTTCGACGAGGTCCAGGTCGGGTTCGGGCTCGGCGGACCGTTCGCCTGGCACTCGAAGTTCCGGCTGTTGTCGGCGCGCGGTCAGCAAGACTATCCGGACGCGGTCACGTTCGCGAAGCGCGCGCAGGTCGGCGTCGTGATGTCGCGGTTCGCCGATCCGGAGCCGTCGAGCGCCCACGCGGCGTCGCTCGTGCGCGGGCGGATTCACGCTGACATGGTGTCGACCGGGCACAACGCCGAGCGGCTCGAGAAGCTCGTCGCACCGCGGCTCGCGCAGCTCGCGCGCGCGTATCCGCATCTCGTCCAGCATCCGCGCGGCGCCGGTTACGCGTTCGCGTTCGATCTGCCGACCGCGGCGCAACTCGACGCGTTCATCGGCCAGCGGTTCTGGCGCGGCGCGGTCGTTTTCGCGGCCGGTACGCGCACCGCGCGCTATCGGTTGAGCGATTCGTTCCTCGCGCGCGAGATCGATCTGTTGTTCGAGACGATCCGCCGCTCGCTGTCGTGGCTCGACGCGCACGAAGGTCAGAAGCCGCCCGAGTGGGAGAACCCGCCCGCGCCTGCATCTACGCCGACCGCGCCCGCGAACGTCACGTATCGCCGCGTCCCGCATTCGGAGGCGATGAGCTTTCTGCCCGCGATCCTCGACATCGAGTATCAGGTCTACGAACCCGCGCGCCGCACGCCGCCGGCCGAGATCCGCGCCGCGATCGAAGGCGTCGATGGATCGCTCGTGATCGCGGAGGCGCCCGGGCCGTCTGGCACGCCGCAGCTCGTCGCGTTCGCGATCGGCGGTCCACTCGAGCAGAGCGACGATGTCGAAGGCTGCGACGACGATCCGATGCTCGGCAAGCACAACACGATGTACTCGGTGTCGATCACGGTCGCGCCGAGTCATCAGGGCTCCGGCATCGGTCGCAAGCTCAAGGAGCAGCAGCTGCGCGACGCGGCGGCGGCGAAGAAGCCCGACGGCTCGCCGCGCTACCGCTACGTCACCGGGCGCAATCGCGTTGGTCGCACCGCGGAGATGACGCACCTCAATCGGGTGTTCGGTGCGCATGTCGTGTCGATCCTCACGGGCCAGTACGAAGACCCGGAGGGCCAGGCGATCTACTACCGGATCCCGCTCGGCCCGCTCGCGCCCGACCTCGCGGTCGCCGAAGACGTGCGCAAGCGGCGGCTCGCTCGCAGCGAACCGGCGGCGGCGATCGATCTCGCGCAAGGCCTGACCAAGCCGTTCGCCGACGGGCCGGCGAGCTTGCGCGTGCTCGAACGCGATGGCTCGCTCTACGGCCCGGCGGTAAACAAGCTCACGCTGATGAAC
>CAZDGY010001158.1:0-2157 GCA_964504685.1 uncultured Kofleriaceae bacterium
GGTCGCCTGGATGATCACGACGCCAGAGCGAAACTCGTCGGTCGGCGGCGGATCGACGTTGAAGTAGAACGGGCCCGCGGCGATCAGCGCCTGGTCCAACGTGACGGTCCAACCGGTCGGCGTCGTGAACGCGCCAAGGGCGGTGCCGCTCGCTTCGAACCGCAGCGTCACGAGTTGTCCGCCGGTCGTGTTCGAGCACGCCGCCGCGAGCGCGAGGATCCAGATCCGGCTCATCGCGTCCCCTCGCGATCGATCAGGAACGCGAGCGTGAACATCACGGTGCGCGGCGGTGCGGCCGTGAAGTTCAGGGCCGGCGCCAGCGTCGGGTAGGCCGGTCCGTTGTGGAAGTCCGACGCATAGAAGTATTCGGTCAGCGGATAGCGCGCGTCCGCGAGGTTTGCGATCTGCACGCCGAGGCGGATCCACTGCCAGCGCACGCTCGCCGACGCGTCGATCGTGAACGTCGATTGCGACTCCTGGCCGAGCGGCAGCGCGCGAGGCCCGACGAAGTTCAACCCGAATCCGGCGCTACCTATGAGGGAATGGCCGTCGATGTCGAACCAGTCGGGGAGCGCGTGAACGACCGAGCTGTCCGAGCGAGCGACCGTGCTCGGTACGTACGGCACGAGCGTGTGGTCTTGGTCATATGTCGCATACGCGTAGGTGAACGACGCGAGCTCGTTGAACCACCGGCCCGCGACGTGCGCAGCGAGCACGAGCCCGCGCCGCGTGGTCCCGGTTGACGCCGACAATCGCCCTTGCAGCGGATCGAAGATCAGGTCGCGATCGACGTGGGTGTAGTAACCGACCGCCCGCGCGGTGATGTCGAGGTCCTTCCAGCGGTCCTCGTCGCGCTCCTGCGTCCAGTTGCCGTGGTAGATCGCGCCGCCCTCGTAGGCATGCAGCGTCGAAAACGGCGCGTTCTCGTCCTGGCTGATGTACTGCGCGTCGAGCGACTGCGCGCCGATGCCGCCGCTCGCGGTGAGCGACACGCCGCCCGGCAGCTGCGCGATCGCGGTCGCCTTCGGCTCGGTAATGACACCGGTCGCGGTGATCCGCGACGTCGGCTGCCGCGGCCCGGCGGAGTCGTACGCCGGACACAGTACGTTCATCGGCTGTTTCGGCAGGTACTCGCCGTCGGTCGCGCAGTTATTGAGGATGTCGTAGCTAAAGAACTCCTCGCGCGCGCCGCCGCGCAGCGTGAGCCAGCTCAGCGGATGAAGGTCGAGGTCGGCGAACGCGGCGAGATTGAGGACGTCGGTCGTCAGCGTCGTGTTGATCAGGTACGGGATGTCGCTGCCGAACCGCAGCCGCTGGATCGCCGGATCGGTGTGGTCGTAGCGCGCGTAGTAGCCGAGCTCGATCGACTGCGGTTGGCCGAGCGCGTGACCGGTGCGTTGATACGAGCCGCGCGCACCCGCGGTGACCGCGTCGTAGTCCTGCTCGATCGCGTCGCCGCGCTGCGGGTGAAACGACTGGCCCGCCGACGGGTTGTCGAGCAGGAACCCGGTGAAGTCTTCGACGATCCGCAGCGTGCGGTAGGTCAAGAAGACTTGCTGCTTGACGACGCCGCCCTCGGCCGGATTCTCGAGGCTGAACGCCAACGTGTAGCGCTGCGCATCTCCGCCCTGGCTCGGATCTTCGGTGCCGTAGTAGTCGATCTTGCCGGCCGAGACGTCGGCGGCGCGCACGACCCCGGCGGACTTGTAGTGCGTCCCGTACGCGGTCGCGAGCAGCCGCCAGATCCCGTGCTCGCCCAATGTGCCTTCGTATTGGCCCATCGCGGTCGCTGCACTATCCGCGCGATTCACGCCGTAGCCGGCGCTGTCGAGGATCTGCACGGCGCCGAACGTGGCGTCGCGTTCGGAGCGCGGCGCCCACAGCGCGAGCGTGCGCGTCGTGCCGAATTGACCGACGCTCTGTTCGAACTCGAGCCCGCGCTCGGCAACACCGAGCTCGTAGTTCGCGCTGCCGGCGACCGAGAAGTCGCCCTGATGCGGATCGAACGGCCCCTCGATCACGCGCAGCGACTTGACGACCTCGGGGATAATGAAGTGGGTGTCGGCGTATCCGTGACCATCGGTGTTGTCGACCTCGTTGATCGGAACGCCCTCGACGGTGAACTCGATGTCTTGACCTTGTTCGGCGTCGAATCCG
>CAZDGY010001159.1:0-2156 GCA_964504685.1 uncultured Kofleriaceae bacterium
CGGTCAGCCACGAGAATCGAATTCTCCGGGTTCGACGGAGAAAATCCAGCGCATCTAGCAAAACCGACACGCTTGAGTCTTACTTTTCGGACGGGTATACTCCCAGGGGTGAGCAGCACTACTCAGAAGCGCAGTACGCCAACGCAAAAAGATACGTCACGTTGGGTCACCCGACACCAGGCCGCCGACCTTTTGGACGTCGCTTACGACACGATCGTCAAGGCCGAGCGCGCGGGAAAACTTCACCCCGAGACCGTCATGCGCGCCGACGGTCGCGGTGTCGTCCGCTCGATGGTCGTGCTGGACGTCGACGAGCTCACGAAGCTGCCGCGGCGCCGGCTGTTCCCGGTGCCGGAGAACCCCGACGAGCTCTGCGCTCGCGCGTTCGAACTGTTCGAGCAAGGCAAGACCGTGCGCGCGGTCGTCATCGAGCTGCGCGCGCACAAGGAAAAGATCGACGCGCTCAAGCAGGAGTGGCTCGACGCCGGCGGCTGCGATCTCGTGCTGTCGGCCGCACACGTCGAACAGCTCGCGAGGCACGTCGGATCGTTTTCGACGGTGACCGAGCTGTGCGATCGCGTAGCGGAGACGCTGACGCGCGCGCGTGTCGGCGGCGAGGTGATCGTCGCGACGGTGCCGGCCGACGCGAGCGACGCGGCGATCGAAGGCGCGATCAATGCGGCGCTCGATCAGGCAGGCGCGCCGTGATCTACGATAGCGCTTCGATCGATCTCGATACCCTGTCGCCGATGGTTCGGCGGCGACTCCTCGAGGAAGCAGACGGCGTCGCCGCGCGTGGCGGCAAGTCGTTCACTGACACGTTCCAGCGAGTGCTGCCTTTGGAGATCGACAAGAAATGAAGTTCGTCGAAGATCCTCGCGTTGTCTTCGGAACGAAGGACGGCCCGAATCCCGATCGCGCGTTGATGCGCGGTGCGTTTGCCGGGCTGTTCACGTCCTCGCCAAGCAAAGACATCGAGCCGTCATTCGTCGTGGAACAGCGAGTGCCAAGCATTCGCGTGCGTGGGTACAGCGCGTCGATTGACGGTGGAATGTGGGTCTCACCGGGATACCTGTCGATGTCGCTGTTCCAGTACGCGTGGCTCTACGTGCGTGCTGCTGCGCGTCTGTGGCGTGACCCCATTCCGCGCGCGTGGGTACGCAAGTGAAGGTCATCGTGGAGTTCACCAACGACGCGCACACCAAGGCACGCATCACCATCGTGCCGGGTTGGCTGCGTCGGTTGTTCCGCGCACGCACCACGACGGGCGATGCCGAGCACATCAACGACCGCGGTTATCACAGTTGGATATGGTCGACGACGAAGCGCAACGTTGACAGTCGGTTCGCCGGCCGCCCCATCCTGCGCGCGCTCGAGCTCCAAGATGTCGCAGCGCCGCCCGTCGCGAGCGTCTCGCGAGGCGCCTAGTGCAGACGCCGTGCCACCCGGGGGTGTGGCTTAGGTTCTTTCCGGTCTTTTGCAAAAGCGGGTGGCTCGAACGCGAGGCGCAGGATCGCCGTCTCGACCTCGAAACGATCGCACGTCATGAAGCGTTCATGTTGCAGCAAGGCAGAGAGCGAGACGAGGCGCTCGCGAAGCTACGCGTCGCCGAAGACAAGATCGCCGAGCTGCGCAAGGATCTCGCCGAAGCACTCGACTCACTCGAAGCCGAGGCATTCGGCGATGGCTCCGCATCCCACACAGCATGGCATCGCGTCCGCGAGAATTGGGCGCTGTGACCGAGCGCGAGGCCCGGTACATCGTTCAACGATTCGACGCTGCGGATGTTCACGATGCCCAACGGTCCCGACTACGATCGCGAAGACAAGCTCGTCGAAGCGCTGATCGTGGTCATGCTGACGCTCACGGAACGTGACGCCGAGCGCGCGCGAGCTCGCGGAATTGCTCCGCGTGCCCCGGGTATGTAAGCCCGCCGCTGCCGATCATACGATCGCCGTACCACGCGCGATCGCGCTCCGGTAGCGTCCAGCGCCGACTACGCTTTGAAAATAAGCCCTTCGTTGTTTTGACCGCGACGCCGAGGGTTACAATTCCTCGATCGATCACGCCGTGCCCGCGCTTCCAGTCATCTTCGGTCAGCCCGGGCACGCCGCGGATCACGATTGAGGGGGTCAAGGAACTCAAGGGGGCGACGC
>CAZDGY010001160.1:0-2155 GCA_964504685.1 uncultured Kofleriaceae bacterium
GGTCCTGGCGAAGAGCGCAGCGAGCGCCCGCGCTCCGATCGCGACCGCCCCGAGCGCGGTGACCGTGACCGTCCGCGATTTGATCGCGACCGTGGCGATCGTCCGCGGTTCGGCGAGGATCGCGGCGACCGTCCGCGGTTCGATCGCGACCGTGGCCCGCGTGGCGAAGGCGACCGTGGCCCGCGTGGCGAAGGCGGCGAAGGCCGTCGCGACTTCCGCGAACGCGGCGAACGCCCGGCTGAGGGCGCGCGTCCGGCTGACGCTGCACGTCCGGCCGAGGCCGGCAGCGATCGTCCGAATGGCGAGCGCACCGACCGTCCGAACGGCGAGCGCACCGACCGTCCGAACGGCGAGCGCAGCTTCGATCGCGGCGAGCGCCGCGACTACCGCGACCGCGACCGCAATCGCGACCGCGGCGACCGTCCCGAGCGCGGCGGCGAGCGTCACGACGGCGGCGAACGCCATGACCGTCACGAGCATCGCGATGCAGCCGCACCGGCGACCGAGCCGACGGCTGCGGTGACTGAAACCGCGGCGCCGGCGAGCGCGGAAGCGCGCCTGGAGCGCAACGATCGCGACCGCGATCGCGATCGGGACCGTGGCCGCGGTGGCCGCGACCGCGACCGCCGCGGCGATCGCGACCGCGACCGCGACCGCAGTGATCGCCCAGTCGAAGCGGCAGCACCCGCCCCTGTCGTCGCCGCCCCTGTCGTCGCCGCCCCGGTCGTCGTCGCCCCGGTCGAAGTGACCGAAGCGCCGGCTGCGAAGGTCGATGACGTCGCGCGCGCTGCTCTCGATCGCGCGGACCGCGGCAAGAAGCGCGGGACCAAGACCGAGCCGACCGCCGATACCCAGGAGTTCTGGGAGACCTGGGCGGCCGAGAAGTCGACGCGCACGGAAGCCGAGCCCGCCAAGCCGGCCGCGCGCGCCGCCCGCGAGACCGAAGCCGAACCGGCCGCAGCCGAAGGCCGCCGGGGTCGCGACCGCGGCAAAGGCCGCAAAGACGCGAAGGACGCGAAGCCGGTCGATGCGAAGCCGGCGAAGGACGACAAGCCGGAGCGCGGGCGCGGTAAGCGCGACACGACGGTGAGCCCGCCGGCCGCGCTCGCCGCGAACGGCGATGGCCAGACTCGCCTGTTCATCAGCCTCGGCAAGAAGCACGGCGTGTCGGCCGATGATCTGCGCAAGCTACTGTCCGGCCCGATCGGTGGCGACGCCGCTCGGATCGGTTCGGTCAGCCTGCGCGATTCACACGCGCATGTCCGGGTGCCCGAGGATGTCGTCGATGCGATCATCACCGGCGTCCACGGCACGAAGCACAACGACCACAGCGTCACAGTCGAGCGCGCGCGCGCGTAACTGCTTCGCTAGCTCCGAGCGGGCCCGTTCGCGGGCCCGTTTTTGTTTTTCGGCGCGGGGCGCGATGCGCTAGTTGCACATGTTCCGCGCGAGGATCGAGACCCCTGCGCGCTCGGCCGCGCAGGTCGAGCTGTACGTCTGCTCGTTGCAGCCGCACACGAACGACGTGGGGCACAACTCGTCGAGCGGCGGCGGCATCGCGCAGTGGCCAGGTCCGGTGCACGCACCGAGCGGCGTCTCGCAGAACGTGCCTTGCGGGCACACCAGCGTCGGCATCGTGGTGTCGCAATCGAACGCCGTCGCATCACCCCCGCCATCGCCCATGCTGGCGCCATCTCCGGGTTGGCCGCTATCGCCGATCCGGATGATCGCCCCGTCGGCCGCGCGCTCGAACAACTCGGTGAACCCGACGCGGCCGCAGCCGGCGAGCGCGAGCGCCACGGCTGTCACGACCGACCGTGAATGGCCCATCGTTCTCATGCTGCCCGAATGTCCGGGGCCTGTCACCTTGACGACTGAACATCCGCTCCGTAGGGTGTTCCGGCTATGGCGCGTAGCTCGATCGGCCCGGGTCGGCATCAACCAGCCCGCGAGCCCGACACCATCGTCGTCGAGGGTGCGCGCGAGCACAACCTGATGGTCGATCGGCTCGAGTTGCCCAAGCAGCAGCTCGTCGTGATCACCGGGCCATCGGGCTCGGGCAAGTCGTCGCTCGCGTTCGACACGCTGTACGCCGAGGGGCAGCGCCGCTACGTCGAGTCGCTATCGGCCTATGCGCGGCAGTTCCTCGGCCAGA
>CAZDGY010001161.1:0-2155 GCA_964504685.1 uncultured Kofleriaceae bacterium
GACGCACTTCGTAGTGCTACGGCATCTGGAACACGTGGACCCAGTCGATGTCGAGCGGCATCTTCGACACGTTAACGCCAGACGTGTTCCCTGCGCTCCAGTCGGCGCCCTCTTGGCTACTCAGGAGAATGTAGTAATCCTGAGAATCGAACACGGCGGAGGTGGCATATTCGCCGATCTCCTGATTATCGAAGTACCAAGTAACGTGGCCTTGCGTCCACAGCAAGCCATACAAGTGATACTCGGACAAATCGGTGTCACTCGGCAGCTCATACGTATTGCTGTTGTTGTTGTTGTATATATCGTTGTTCCCAACCCAATCATGGATTGTTCCGAAGTACGTGGTTGGACTGGCGCCTTGGCCTTCGAAGATATCGATCTCCCCGGTCTCGCTCGCCGGAGCGGCGCTGCTGCTGCCGCCCTCGGTCGAAAGCAACCAGAACGCCGGCCAAGCGCCGGTCGTCGGAGTCCATTTCATGCGGGCCTCGAAGTAACCGTATCGCCACGACTGGAAGCTCGAGCCGTCGCGGGCGAATGTCGTGATGGTTGTATCCGTAGGCGATTCCCCACCCGTCCAATCGAGCTCGACCATCGAGTTGCTCGACGAGATGTTCCCGTCGGGCGGAGTGGGTTCCCACCAGATGCCAGGGTACCAGGTGTACTTGCCAGTTCCGCTCGGACTCAGTGATAACGCGTCGAAGTCGTCCGAGAACTTCAGTTGATAACCGCTCGCTTGTGGTGGTGGCATCGCCGCCCCGCTACCGCTGCCCACTCCGCTACCACTCCCATCTCCGCTACCTCCATCGCCAGCGTCGCTGCCGGTGCCGACCGTAGGGCTGCCAGGCTCGATCATGATGACAGTCGGGGGCTGTATACAACCCGTGGCGAGTGTCAATGTTGATAGCGTCGCATACAAAAAGATTCTCGTTACATGAAATCCATGACTCATTTTGACACCTTCAATTCCCGGTATCCCAGCGAGGTGCACACTACGGGCCATCATTAGATATAAGAGAACACGCACTCTTACAGATCATTTGGGGGGCGCTTGCGGTGCAATCCGAACCTTCCGGATCCAATCAAGACCGCCATTTCACCGCTCCTGCCAGCGGCTGGCCGCGAAGCTCGCGCAACGCGACTCCGAGGCCTCGCAGCCATTGCGACGGCAGGTCAGCGCCGAGGCAGCACACGACCCGCGATGCCTCGATGGTAGTCGGTCGGGCGGCGGTGTCGATCTCGACGCCATGCGCGGTGATCGCGCGCACGCCCGCGTCGACGTGAACCGCGACCGCTCCGGTCGAGCATGCGCGAACAAGCGCGCGCTGGTTGTCGGGCTTGCAGCGGCCGAAGTCCTTGCCGCGATGAACGAGCGTGACTCGAGTTCCGCGTTGCGCGGCGAGTGCGATGGCGTGCTCCACCGCGCTATCGCCGCCGCCGACGACCACGATGCGCTCACCGGCATGGAGCGCGGGATCGGGGACGTGATCGACGACGTGCGGCAAGTCATCGCCGGGGACGCCGAGCCGGCGTGGTGTCCCGCGCCGGCCGATCGCGAGGATCACGCAACGCGCGGTCGCGACGCGGGCCTTGGTCTCGATCCGGAAACCGTTGGCGATCGGCTGGATCGCCGTGACCTCGGCGTTCTCGACAATCGGGAGCTCGGCGCGTTTCGCAACGTCTTCGAACAGCTCGATCAGCGCCTCCTTGCTCGTGCGTCGCAGTCGGACCTTTCCGATCAGCGGAAGATCAAGCGGCGCGGTCATCACGATCTTCTGGCGCGGATAGCTGCGGATCGCGCCGCCGAAGCTGGCCCTTTCGAACACGACGCAGCGGACGCCGCGGCGGCGGGCCTCGAGCGCGGCGGCGATTCCCGCGGGCCCGGCGCCGACGACCACGATGTCGAGCTCGCAGTCGTGCGCGCCGGCGCCGTCGAGTGCGGCGGCCGCTACCTGACGGCCCTGTGCCATCGCGTTGTGGATCAGCCCCATACCCGTGATCTCGCCGGCGACGTACAGACCCGGCACCGTGGTCTCGAAGGCCGCGTTCGCCACCGGCACTTCGACCGCGCGCTCGGCACTGCCGAGCACGAGCTCGATCGCCGATACCGGGCAGCTGCGCAGGCAGTCCGAGTGCCCGACGCACGCCGACGGGCGGA
>CAZDGY010001162.1:0-2153 GCA_964504685.1 uncultured Kofleriaceae bacterium
GGCGGGTCTACGGCGCATCATGGGACGCCGAAGCGATCGCGCGACGCTACGGAGATCAGATCGGCTATTGGTCGTTCTATCTCAAGACCTGGGCGGCTCGACTCACGGCGGAGTGATGCCCTCGAGGGTCCACGTCGTTCGTCCGTCTTGGAACACGGCGCGGAGCTCGAACGTCCACGCCTTGCCGACGATCGCCATGAGCGGCGCGCCGAACGAAGCCGCAGGATCCGCGATCGCGATCCGATGGTCGATGTACAAGTCGACGAACGCGCCCGGCGGATCGACTGAGCTCCCTCGAATCGTCACGACGAACTGCGCGGCGGGATCGAGGAGCACGACCCTGGGATCGTGAACGCCGGGTCCGGCAGGAACGATCGAGCGCACCGTCGCGGTTAGCTCAAACCGTCGCTCTTGCGGCGCCACTTCCGTACGCAAGCAGCGCTCGAGGATCGGCGCGTACGCTTGTGCAAACGCCGCTGCGTCGTCGGCGCTCACCGCCGCTGGCTTCATCGCGGGATTGCTGCTCAGCCAGGCTTCGCGCCCGTTCATCTGCCACGATCGATCGATCTCACCGAGCTCGGGATGCGAGCTCGGCCACTCGAGCCACGTGTCGTCGGTCCTCACAGGATGACCATCGAAGCCAAACGTCGGCCGGTCGGAGACCCCGGCGTCGTACAGCACCGTGCCATCGGCGGTGACGAACGAGATCGCGTTCAGCCCGGTCTCGTTTCGACGCTCGGCGACCGCGCCGGAGTCGATCGTTCGGGCAAAGGCTCGAGTGGTCGCGTCGAGCTGCGCTGCGCAAGCATGATCGTTCGTCGAGACGCGAGATCGGGTCGCGCGCGGTTCGACCGTCGGCGTGTTCGAGTGCGAAGCAGGGGCGGTCCAGCATCCAAGCGCGGTCGTCACAGCGATCAGCAACGCCCAGCGACGCGTTTGCACCACGACTCGACTATAGGTCCCGATCGACGAGCGGGTTGTTGCATCTGAGCAACGAGCTCGGCGGGATTGCCGGCGCCGTCGTCACTTCGAGCCCTTCTTGCGAATCCATTGCTGATCGAAGTTCGTGCCGTGCGTGCGATCTGCGAGGACATCGGCGGGGACTCCCTTGTCGTACCAGGGCCCGTTAAAGGTGATGACCGTCATCGTCGGGAGCTCGATCAGCCCGCGAACGAGGAACTCTTGCTGCGGTCCAACCTTCCACTTGATCGTCATCACCATGTTCGAGTCGAAGGACACCGCACCGCCCTTGTTTTCGACGATCTTCTTCGACGTGCCACCCGAGGTCGCGATGCCGAAGAATTCGCTGTAGACGCCACCCTTACCGTCGAACGTCCATTTGTCGTTGTAGCGGAGTGCGTCGAAGCCGGCTGGTCGTCCGGTTACGCGATCGACGTAGTCTTGAAGGACGCCGTCGTCGTGTCTCCATTCGCCGTCGAGCTCGGACACGGCGAGCTTGTGGTCGAGCGGTGGAACGATCAGCTTTCCATTCGGCGTCGTCGCCGGCGCAGCCTGCACCGGTGGTTGGCTTGGTGGTGGCGAGGAGGCGGCTGCGCCCTTGGTCTTGACGCTGGTCAGGATGCCGGTGACGAGCCCGATCCCACCGAGCTTGTCGAACTCGCCCGGCTTGGCAACCAATACACAGACGAGGGCACTGCCGCCCGAGGCGATCGCAATGACGCCGAGCCGGACCTTGATGGACTCCATCGTGCCGTCCGCGATCATCACGTGACCGCCGCCGGAAAGCGCTTCGCGTTTTGCGACCTTGAGATCCTTCGAGATCGAGCTGGCGACGGTATCGAGCAGCTGGTCCTCGGTGGACGTCGTGCTCGGCTGGATCATGAGGAGCACCGCCGCCGCGTCGTTGTGCGCCGGATCCTGCTGTGCCGCGATCACTCCTTTGTCGAGATCGGCCGTGACCTTCCACCCCGTCGGCAATGACACCGTCAGCTTTCCGGCGTTGTACGGCGCGAGGGGGGCGTTCGCCGATGCGCTGCCCGCCGACACGCATACGAGAATCAGGATCGCTCGCAGGCTCATCAGGCCATCGTGCCATCGATCGGCATTCGGCACGCGTGAGCCAGGCATGGACCTTCGACGTGCCAGTCCGGATCGCGATAGACGAGCTGAGGTCGCCGCAGTGGGATCGTGAG
>CAZDGY010001163.1:0-2150 GCA_964504685.1 uncultured Kofleriaceae bacterium
ACCGTGATCGCCGGCGCAGTCGTCACCGCGACCCCGGCGCCGACGAACATCCTTTACACCGGCGCCGGGGGCCTGCCGAGCAAGACCGCGACGATGACCGCCGCCGACGGCCTGGCGTACCTCGCGAACACGCCGACCGGGACCGTTTCGGTCAACGCCACCGCGACCGGCCACACGTTCACCGCGCACAACATCGTCGTGCGCGCCAACGCGCTCACGACGACGCTGATCGGCCCTTGAACGCTCGCGGCCGGCCTTAACGACCTCATAAGCCGAGCCGCCGCTACTGCGCCCGACGCGCGCACGTCCGAGTGTGCGTGTCGCTACTCGCTCCGCTCCTCGCGCTCGCCGCGACCGGCTGTATCTCGTACACGCCGGGTTCGTTTCGCAGCCCGTTCGGCGGAGCGTTCCCCGGCGTTCACTCCGCGATCGGCTGCCTCGATCTCGCGCTCGCGCAACGCTTCGAGCCGATCGCACGCGGACCGGTGATCGAGTACAGCTTCGGCAACCGCTGCGTATCGTCGGTAACTGTCGACCTCGCCACCGCACCGGTCGTCGTCCGGCGTTATGGCCGCGACGAGGCGCTGTTGATCGTCGATCCACGCCGCGAGGTCCGCGCGCTGCCGCTCGACGGACGGTGGGCCGGTCACGAGCAGATCGAGTACGACGGGCCGCGCTCGATGGACGAGGTGTGCGTCGACATCAGCCGGATCGATGGTGAGGCCCGGCCCATGCCGGAATGGGTGTGCGCACCGCTCACCGATGTGCCGCAATGAGAGGACTCGTTGCCTGCGCGGTGATTGCCGTGGTCGCCGCACCGCGCATCGCGAGCGCTCGCCCCAAGACGTGCATCGACACGACCGCGATCGTCGGACGCGAGAAGTGCTCGCGATTCGGCGACTGGTCGCGCGACGCGTCGAGCCTCGGACTCACGTTCGACCTCGGCTACGAGTACCGCAGCTTCGTCGCCACGCCGCTCGCCGACCACGAGATCAGCGCGAGCTCGGTCTCGCTCCGCGTCGTCGATCGGATCGATCACCTGCTGTACGCCGGCGGCGACGTCGCGATGGGCGGGATCGACGGTGTCATTTCGACCCAGACGTCGTACGAGCAAGTCCATGCGATCCTCGGCGCGCGCGTCGTGCTGTTTCGACTCGGCCTCGCGATCGAGCTCGCTGCAGGCGGGCGATTCGCGAGCACGGCGGCCACGACGGATTCGCGCTTCGCCGTCGAAGCGCGCGCTCGCGCCGAATGGTTCGTGGTGCCCTACGTTTCGGTCGCCGTGACGTACGGCCACAGCCTGATCGATCGCGACGACCACATGGTGATGGTCTCGCTCGGAGTCCACACCCGCGTGATGGACGGCAGTTACTCGCCGCTGTGAGCGGCAAGCGCGTGTAGCTTCGCCGCGATCTGCGCCTCGGCCGCGTCCGCGTCACCGCCGCCGACCTCCCAGCCATCCATCGAATAGTAGCGCTTGACGCCGTGCTTCGCGCCGCGCAGCTCGAGGCAGTACGAGAAGCCGTCTTTGTCGCACTCTTTCGCGCTGATCTTGAACCGTTCGCGATCACCGGTCTGCGGGAACACCGCGCGGACCTCGTCGCCGTTCGCCTCGTAGTGGAACATCTCGTATTCGCCACGCCACATCGACGCCGCTTGGAACACGCCGACCGGTTGCTCGGTCAGCGCGACATAGACGTTGATCGTGTCGCGCTCGTTCGTCGGCAGGTGATCGATCCACAAACGATCGAACGCGAGCTTCGCGTCCTTCGCCGGAGCTTCCGCCGACAAATGATGCGTGAGCCGCCAACCACCAACTCCGAGGACTGCGATCGCGCCGAGTAGTGCGAGCTTTTTCATGCGGTGAGCTTAGCTCGCTCGCATCGCTTCATCCACCAGTTGCGGGCGCGGTACTTCCGATCGCGGTCGAATGGTCGAGCTTCCAGCCGTTGCCGTCGCGCACCCACGTCTCTTCGTTCGCGACCGGCTGGCCGGGGCGGGGCGCGGTGTAGACGATCGCGTGATCGCCGGAGACCTTGCCCATCGAGACGATCGCGCGATCGTGGCCGATCGTCGATTTGATCTCGTCGCGCACCGCAGCAACGTTCGCGTTGCCGTCAGGTTCTCATCCACGGTCGCTGTCTGGTTGG
>CAZDGY010001164.1:0-2150 GCA_964504685.1 uncultured Kofleriaceae bacterium
GAGTTTTGTGTTCATGGGCTACTTGCTCGGCCGCTGGGCCCGACGCACCAACACCGCCGCGTTCTCCGAGCTGCGCAGCGCGATGCGAATCCTCGGCGACAAAGAGCAAGCGCTCGCCGAAGTCCGCGACGACGCCGCGCGCGCGAATCGCATCGACGAGGGCCGATGGACCGGGCGCAAGCTTGGCAGCTTCGAGCTCGGGCTCGTGCTCGGCCGCGGCGCGATGGGCGAGGTCTACGAAGCAAAGACCCCGACCGGCGAGATCGCCGCGGTCAAGCTGTTGAACGCGCGGTCGACGACGAGCACGAGCCTGGTCGAGCGCTTTCACCGCGAGATGGTGGTCGCCGCGCGGCTGTCGTCGCCTTACATCGTCAGGGTCTTGGAGATCTCGCCGCCCGACGCTCGCGTGCCGTACATCGCGATGGAGCGGCTGAACGGCACCGATCTCGCGACGCGACTACGCAACGAGAACCGGATCTGGCTCGAAGAGCTCGTCGTGATGCTCGACCAGGTCGGCCGCGGGCTCGAAGTCGCACGCGTCGCCGGCGTCGTCCATCGCGACCTCAAGCCGCACAACCTGTTCAACAACGAAGGCGGAATCTGGAAGATCCTCGACTTCGGCGTATCGAAGCTGATGGGCGACGAAGGCACGCTGACCGGCGAAGGCATCGTCGGAACGCCCCAGTACATGGCGCCGGAGCAAGCAGCCGGTCGCGAGGTCACGCACGCCGCCGATATCTACGCGCTCGCCGCGATCGCGTATCGCTGCATCACCGGTCGCGCCCCGCACGCCGGCAAGGATGTCGCCGAGCTCGTCTATCAAGTCGTGCACGTGCCACCGGCGGCGCCGACCGCGTTCGCGAGAATCTCACCCGCGCTCGAGGACGTACTCGCGGTCGCGATGGCCAAGGACCCGCGCAAGCGGTTTCCGTCCGCGCTGTCGTTCGCGCAGGCGTTTATCTCGGCACGGCGAGGGCGTGCGGTTAAGATCGCTCCGCCGCTCAATCCCTGGAGCTAGACGCGTGCCCGTCGCCGAAGAACCCGACGCCACTACGGCGGATCCGGTGCTGCGCCAAACGCAGACACCCACCGTCTCGTTGCGCGTGCCGGCGACCGCCGGCGAGGTGCTCGACCGCGGCGAGCTTTCGCGGCTGCGCATGTTCCACGTGTTCGGAGTGTTCGCGCCGGTCGGGGCGGTCGTGATGTCGTTGCTGATGGGCGGCGATCCGTTCGCGCGGTATCTGTTTTGGATCGGCGCGGGGATGATCTCGGGTTGCAACGTCGTGTTGACGTGGCTCACGCTCGACGCGAAGCGCTACGAGCCGACCGCGGTGGGCTTGATGTGGATCATCTCGACCGCCGGCGTGCAGGGCGCGGTCTATTACTTCGGGCCGTTCTCTGCCGTCGTCATGGTCGACATGCTCGGGATCGTATTCATCTCGCTCGGCCGAGTGCGATGGACCGCCGCCGCGACCGCATGCGTGTGCATCGGCGGCCATCTCGCGCTCGCGGTGCCGATGACGTTGGGTTGGATGCACGACCCCGGTGTGTTGACGAGCATGGTCGCCGGCCGGACGCAGCTCGTGGTCGCCGAGACGCTGATCGTCATGTTCTTGGCGTCGGGCTACGCGCTCGGACGGTGGGCGCGCAAGACGAACTCGACCGCTCTCGCCGAGCTGCAGAGCGCGATGCGACTGATCGGCGACCAGCAGCAAGCGCTCGCCGAGGTCGTCGACGATGCGGCGAAGGCGAAGCGGGTAAATGAAGGTCGGTGGACCGGCCAGGCGATGGGCAGCTATCGACTAGGGCTCGTGATCGGTCGCGGCGCGATGGGTGAGGTCTACGAAGCGATCGGGAACGACGGTGGCCCTGCGGCGGTAAAGCTCGTCAGCGCGCAAGCGGCGAGTTCGCCGGCGCACCTCGAGAGGTTTCATCGCGAGATGGAAGTCGCCGCGCGCTTGGACTCGCCGCACATCGTCAAGGTGCTCGAGCTAGCGCCGCCGGGCGCGCTGGTGCCGTACATCGCGATGGAGCTCCTGCACGGCACCGACCTCGCGACACGGTTGCGCAACGAGAACCGGTTGCCGCAAGACGAGCTCGTCATCTTGCTCGATCAACTCGCTCGTGGCCTCGAGGTCGCGCGCGCCGCC
>CAZDGY010001165.1:0-2150 GCA_964504685.1 uncultured Kofleriaceae bacterium
CGTGCACCGTGCCGAGCGGGATCGTCGCATCGCCCATGTGACGAACGCAGTGCACTGGCAATGCCACACCGCGGTTTCGTGCGCACCCTCGCCGTCCGCGAGCTAACTCCCCGGGACTGCCGAACGGCGCTGATCGCCTACTGACAGAAATCTGAGCAACAGGGTGTGGCGATGTCGCGACAAGCCGACAGCACACATTTACGCCGCTGCGCGCGCGTCGCGCAGATTCATTCGCTGTCAGGAATTGCGACGCAACCTCGACTGTTCGTAGTGCGTCTAGTCGTCTCGCAGATCGCGCGTTACGAGCTCGTTAGAGGTCGACACCTTCAGCTGCACACGCGTCGGTCATGTGCTGCTTGATGTCGCCGGTCAGTCCAACCGCGAGCTGTTGCGCGCGCTTGACGTCGCGACGGCGACAAGCGGCGATCGCAGCGTGCCCGCGATCGACGGCGCGCAACGCGATCGCGCCCGCGTTGCTCTCGGGGATGCTCGCTGGATCTGCGCGCTCGATGCCGAGCGCACCGCTCATCAACACGGCGTAGACATCGCCGGCCGCGAGCCCTTGCGCGACTGCGCGATCGATCAGCGCGAGGTGCGTGTCGATCGCTTTGGTCATCCGATCCGGATCGATCGCCCCGGGAACCGCTTGGCCGTTGATGAACAACGTCGGCGTGCCGGTGACGCCGAGCGCTTCGGCTGACGCCGCCTCCGCCATCACGACGTCGCGATACCGGCGATCGTCGAGTGCGGCTTTGAACGCGCCGAGGTCCAGGCCGATCGTGCGCGCGTAGGTCTCGAGGTCGGCGCGCGTCAGGTGGCCGAAGTTCGAGAACACCTGATCGTGGAACTCCCAGAACTTGCCCTGCATCGCCGCGGCGACGCCGGCTTCAGCGGCGAGCTCGGCCTCGCGATGCCCCATGACCGGGAAGTGGCGATAGATGATCCGGACCTTGTCTCCGTATTTGACCCGCGCCTGGGCGAGCACCGGCGCCTCGTGCTGGCAGTACGGACACTGAAAGTCGCTCCACTCGACGATCGTCACCGGCGCGTCATCGGGCCCGAGCTGATGGCCGGGAAGGCCGACGCCGACCCGATACAGCTTCGTAGTCACGAGCTCGCTCGGTTGGTTCGTCGTCTCGGGCGGCGAATCGGCGGTGGTCTTGCCGTCGGCGACCATCGCGACGTAGACGTCGGTGACGCCGGGATGCGCCATGCGCACCTGATCAGCATGCGCGAGCTCTTCTTCGACCATCGCAGCGAACACGCGCAGCGGCTGGCTGCCGTGCACCGGTCGGCCGTTCATGAAGAACGCTGGCGTGCCGCCGACGCCGAGCGCGCGGGCATCGTTGATGTCGGCGGCGATCGCATCGCGATACGTGCCGCTGTCGAGGTCGGCGCGGAACCGCACCATGTCCAAGCCGAGCTCGCGCGCGATCAACTCGATCGTCGCGCGATCGACCTTGCCCTGCGCCGCGAACAAGCGTTCGTGCATCGGCCGAAACCGGCCTTGCGCCGCTGCGGCGAGCGCGCCTTCGAACGCGACGACGTTGTCGTCGTCGAGCGGCAACGCGCGATGCACGATCCGAACTTGACCCGGATACAGCCGGCGCAGCTTGTCGAGCGTCGGCTGGGCGTAGTTGCAGAACCCGCACGCGTAGTCGCTCCACTCGACGATCGTGATCGGCGCGTTCGCCGGACCCTCCGCGGGCGAGGCGCCGCGCGGCACGTTGTAGGTGGTCGCGGGATCGAAGCTCAAGCCGCCGCCGCGGCGGGTCATCGGATCGGCATGCGCGGTGGCGCAGGCGATCGCGATCGCGACAATGCCAACGGCGGCGCGCATCAAATCACTTCGTGATCGTGCCGCACGCGATGCGATCGCCGGCGTTGCCGGCCGGATCGCTCTTCATGTCGTCGGCCTTCGCGTGGATGACGAGCGCGGTGCCGCCGCCGGTGAAGATCGAGTGCGCGCCGTCGGCGACGGTGAGGTTCGCCGCCATCACGGTGGTCTTCGCGACACCCTTCTTGTCGGCGGTGAAGTTCGGCATATCGCCGGCGTGCGGCCCTTCCGGGTTGTTCATCCCGTGGTGCTTGTTGTCGGGGTTGAAGTGACCACCGGCCGACTTGAAGTCCGGGACTTCGCACTTCGCGGT